>JAYEOK010000116.1:0-3655 GCA_034722915.1 Thermodesulfobacteriota bacterium
ACAAAAAGGAAAAATCCCTATCTCATCGATATGTCAAGGAAAATTTTTAAATTTAACAAAATATTTACGAAACCAAATTTAGCAAACGCTGCTATTGCAGGGTTTCAGGTGGCTCCGGGAATTGCTGATATTAAATGGTTTTGTTAATAAAAGGTTTGGATTTTTTCTTTACTTTCTTATTGACTTAACACCACAGAATTTTGCAAGGCCACCTTTTGCATTTTTCCACTTCTTTGATACTTTTTTGTCCTTTTCATCTTCAAGTGTTGCAAGGGCTTTTAATTCCTGTTCCATGGTAATGTCCACATATACCATCGTTGTCTGTAGCTGTTCATGCCCTAAAAGAAATGAAATCTGTACGATATTCATGCCGTCTTCCAGCCAGTGGGAGGCTTTGGCGTGCCTTAGCTGATGCGCATGAAGATCCAGTGGCACTTCATCACACATTTCATGTGCGGCTCTGGCATGTTTTTTCAGTTGCTTGTTTACTGCAGCTTGACTCATTTTTCCAAGTGCTCCGGTATTCCTTGAATAAAACACATAAGCTTCCTGCGTTGGGGGATCACCATGGAATTCTTTAAGATATTTATTTAAATGTGCAACTGCCTTAGGCAGCAGATACAGGGTTCTTATTTTATTTCTTTTTCCAATGACGGTGATATTCGGTTTTTTCGCACCCAAATGAAGTTGTTTTATTTTTAAAGATAGGATTTCATCCATTCTGGCGGCAGTGGAGTATATGAGAATCATAAGTGCCAGATCTCTTCGCCCTGCTTTTGTGGATAAATCCGGAACTGATAACAATGCTTTTACTGCTTTTTTGCTCATCCCCTTTATTTTTTTGCGTACTTCCTTTTTCCGTGGGATTCTTGTTGCATCCTCAGAAAGATACAGCAGGAAAATTTCCCTGTTCCCCAGGTATTTTAAAAATACCCTTAAAGATGCCAAGCGGTTGTTACAGGTTTCCGGACTGCAACCACGCAGTTCAATTAACCATTGCAGCCATTCCTCGATTATCATTCTGCTAAAACATTCACCACACAGTCTTTCTGCAGTTATTCTTTTTTCTGTCTCCAGAAAACGGATATATAAAGCCAATGCATACTGGTAGGATTTCAGTGTATGGTTGCTGCGGCTTTTCTGGGAAGGGACATATTCATTCAAAAAGGCATTGATATGGCGTGCGATTATAACGGATTCATTTGTCGCTTTCTTCATAATCCACCTCCGGCACAATGCTTTCGAAATCCATTCCTGTTTTTTCTTCCAAGATGTCAGCCATTCCAGGAACAAGGGAATAATAATATTTTGTGCTTTCCACTGTGCTGTGTCCCATGCTTTTGCTGAGATAGAGCAGTTTCGCATCAAATCCAAAGCCTTCATCTGTCCAGCGGTTTATGTTTTCCACGGCATAATGGTGTCTGAACTCATATGCAGTAGCATGAGAACTGTTGTATTTATCCCACAATTCCCGGAAGTTTGTATATACCCATTGCCTTTTATGGAAAGTGTTACCTTTTGCAGGAAAAAAATAAGTCCTGTGAGGGCACTGCTTCCGTATAGCTTCATCATATATTTTTAAAAGTTTATTCATGGAGTCATGTAGCACTACGTAGTGCTGAGCACTACCCTTGGAATAACGGATATTCATAATCCCATTGCACAAGTCGACATCCTCAACCCTCAGCATTCTTGCCTCATAGGTTCGTATTCCACTACTGTAAAGAAGACGGAAAAACACAGGAATAGTTATTTTCCTGGAGCGCTGTTCAGGAGTGTGGGATACGGAAGGCAGGCTATCACAGGCATGGAAAAAATTTTCCAGCTCAACATCTGTAAAAGAATGGGGAATATATGTGCATCGCTCCTTTCTTGGAATTTCAGGTTCCATAACATCTGTTTTTCCGCGCTTTCTCAAGTATCGTATAAAACTTACAACAACATTGATTCTTGATCTGCATGAATTGTTGGATTCAGTGTCGCGCTGATGGCACCATCCATCCACCATTTCTTGAGATAGAAGTGCAGCTTCCGGATATTGTTTCTTGCAATATCGATCAAACAGGATGAGGTTTGCTTTATAAGACGAGGATTCACTCCAACGGCCGGATGATTTTTGGTAGAAAGCATATGCCTGCATGAGCGGCGCAAGAAAAGAAGTGAATTTATTCATGAAAAAACACCTCCTTTGCCACAGGAAAATGTTCTATGCTGATCGAGCATTCCTTCAACTGCGGGAAATCTGCGCTTAGATATGACTCAAGGGAGTCTGGCGAAGTGTGGCCAAGTACCCTGCTGATGACAGGCTGAGAAACTCCATTCCCCAAAAGCGTTGTGGCAAGGTGATGGCGAAAGATATGAAATCCTTTCCGGTCACCTTTTGACCGCCGGATCCCCGCAGCTTTCATGATCTGGACTGCCACGTTGCCAATGCTTCTGTTTTTCAGTCGTTCATATGGTTTAAGTTGGGAAACAAAAATATATCTGCTTTCTGTGTAGGGCCGCTCAGATGTCAGATAGTCATAAATGGCATTTCCGACAACTGCTGTTAAAGGAAGTTCAAGAGGAATCTCCGTTTTCTGCTGTCTGATATAAATGAAATCTCTGTCCCAGGCAATGCAGTCAAGTGTTAATCCTGCAATATCGCAGCCGCGAAGTCCTGTGTAATACGCAAGCATTCCAATAGCTTTATCACGGCGCGTAAGTAGATTTTCACTATCAGCAAGTGCACCCTTAACTTTCTGAATTTCCTCCAATGTAAGGTACTGTATATTTTTTCTGGTTTCCCTTAAAGCGGGAAGAAAGGCCAAAAGTCGAGGGCATGTTTCTGGATGATAAGGAATACACGCCTTCAGTACTGCAGCAATGTTTTTTTTGTAAGAACAGCTCCTGAGTTGTGTTTCATCCGGAGACATAAATATAGAAAGCACAGCTTTTTCTGTAATCTTTTCCAGGCTGTTAATTCCATTTTTCTGGAGGGATAGGAAAAATGTAGAAGCATTATGAGATTCTGTATAGATGGTAGTAGTTTTTTTGCCTTGTTTCTTTTCTACTTCACAGTAAAGGTCGATGATGGATTTGAATTCCGATGATAACAAGGGATAGGAACCTCTTTCGAAAAGTTCATGCCTGCGTCTTCCATCCGGGTATCTGCCGTAAACATCAAACTGCTCAATGGCTCCAATGATAGTCCTTTTATTGCGAAGATAACCATAAGAGTGAGATGTTTTGGTATACTCCAGATATACATCTTTATAGCATGACCATTCCTTTGAATCCGTCGATAAAATTTTTATTATCTCTCGTTTGAACCGGTCAACGTATATTTTTGAGTAACCGTTGATTTCCATGTAGGAAATGAGTTTGGGATAATTATCCCGTAAGTTTTTTACATTCATGTGTATGACCTCCTTATCGTTTGACAAAAAGATCATATGCATGAGAAAAAAATCATAACCTTTTATTTCCAAAATCCTTAAATATCAAGCATCTCCAAAAAAGGTTTGGATTTTATTCAGGTTTGGATAACGCAGTGAGTGGCATGAGATTTTTTTTTATGCCAAGCTGTTTGACAACACTCTTCATGGCAGTCTGGATCCCTCCCATATTCAAGGGAGTTTCAACTAGATGGGCATTCTTTAGTCCCCGTTTCCTG
>JAYEOK010000117.1:0-3651 GCA_034722915.1 Thermodesulfobacteriota bacterium
ACAAGCAAACCAACCGGAAAAAACAACAATAACAAACTTCCGGCCATACATAAATCCAACAATCGTTTCATATATACATATGGCTTACTAACGTATCCCTGCATGCCTTCCTGCTGCAGCAGCCAATTCCCATCAATATATTGTAAAGGAATTTTTCCAGTTAAGTTTTTATAAAAAGACGGGAGATCAAATACCACTTTCCCATGATATTTTTTTTCGATAATACTCTGAATTTCATCTGCGTTAAAAGCTTTACTCAAAGGATCGTAAACAAGTATTTCGAAATCATTGGATGCCAACAGCGAACTGACATCTGTATACACTGACACACCTTTCATGTCTCTTTCGCTCGTTTTTCCAGTAAAACAGGCAGCACTCAACACAATATTCCCACCTGATATTGCCTTAATTTCACGAACATACTGAAAGGCAGTCTCAAAGTTACCGATTACAGCCATTCGTTTTGCTCTCTCTCGCCCGGCTATCGCTTTATGAAACATAATCCGCCAGCCGACAAGGAATATTGATGAAACTACCAGGTGGATAAGCAAGACTTGACGACCGAACACATAGCGGGGAAAAAAGAAAAAAAGCGAGCCAATAATAAGACCGGCCAATAAAACACTAAGGACAACAAAAACAGATGATCGGAAACTATTGATTAACTGGTTCAGGCTATACAAACCAAGCAAATAAAGGCTGAACAAGTGAGGCACAACAACCAGAATCAACCACGGGGTAAACTTGTCCAATAAAAGTGCCCATGAAAGATCCCAATCATTATTGATAAATATACGTATGCTGTAACTTACTGCAAGAGCCAGAAAAAGTATGGCAACATCACCAATCAATACATAGTATTGCCTGCCCTTGGTTTGATTAAAAAGATAATATTTCATCAGGTTAACCAGTTTCTGCTCAAATTAGAGAAAACCCGTTCATACAGTAGTATTTTCCTGGCAACCATAACACTCTCGCGAAAATCATGTAATATATTGTCAGCATGGACATCGTAAAAATCTGTAAAACCTGATTGCCCACATCCAATCTCCATTATCCTATCAACAATCTGATCCATATCTCCCTGAGGAACTATCCACCCGCTCACACCATCTTTTAATATTTCCTGCACTCCTGATACCTCATAGGTGACCATCGGTGTTCCAGAGATTACGGCCTCAACAGCAACATTGGGCAGCCCTTCATAACGGGAAGTCAATAAAACAACGTCCGCTGCCTCCATTATGTCAATAATGTCATTACGAAAACCGCAAAAATGAACATTTTTTTGTACTCCGAAATCTCTGGCAAGTTTTATGAGTTCTTCCTCATATTGCCTCTCTTCTGCAAGAAGACATTTCCCAACAATTGCAAGATGAGCCGGTACATGCTGGAGATGTAGGGCTTTAACAATACGAATGGAATGTTCTAGCTGCTTTGATGGGACCAGCCGTCCGACAGTAACAATAAGCAACTCGGGATTCCCATGTCCACACAGCTCTGAACGTAATTCCAGTTTTCCGGATTCAGACAATCCAGCACGCTCAAAAACAGCATCAGGACGCCCCGTCTGTATAACATCTGCCTTTTCAGGAAGGCACACCTTCGCCTCTAGATATTCTGCCTGAACTTCATGACCGACAAAAACAAATCTATCTGTAAAACGACCACAGAACCTTTCCAGTAAACGAAAGGCCCACCTCTTAACCGGATGAAAATGCTTTGGAAACGTCGGCCCATGAACAGTGTGGATAACACAGGGAATACGGAAACTTACAGCGGCCAAACGCCCACTGATTCCCGCCTTGGCAAGGTGGGTATGGACCAGATCAGGCTTTATCTGTTTTAAAATTGTCCGGATCTTCCATGGCACAATTAAATCGGAAAATGGGGCTATATATTTTAATAATTCAGGAACAACAAATATATCAATTTCAGGCAAATCTTCCTGCCTCACATCATGATCCCTCCCGATAATAAGAGAAACCTTATAGCCCTGTTCAAGACAGCCTTTCAGGATTGCCGATGTCCTGCGTGCGCTACCGGACCGAAGATTAAAAGTGGTTGAGATATGACAGATATGGGGCATTAGTGCCTTACTCCTGAAAAGCTATCATAAAAAACAAGAAAACGAAAAATACATTAAAGTTAAGAGGTTGAATATACAACCAAGGCACTTATGCCGGCCTCACTTACCGTTTACCGGTGTTAGACTATTCACATATGAGCAACTATAGAACAATATCAGTTTTGATTAGCCTACCCGGCTCAATTGGACTTATCTCCCTTCGGGCGGGTTTTAAAAGAGAATATCGAATATCGATCAGAATAAAAAACGACGGATCGGGAACTTTTCCCCTTCTGCGGTTCGACATTCCTTATTCGATATTCGATATTCGTCCTTTAATGTTCGGTATTCATTTTTTAAGCTTCGTAAAAAATGAAAATTCCTATGCTCTCAAGTTAGCATTGAATGTATGGGAACAAGGTAAGTATTCGGGTTGGAGCTAAATTCGTGCCCTTACCCGTTCGTTGTAAATGTTTGGATAGGGTAAGCGTAGACTCCCGTGCCTCAGGTTCGTTCAATCCGGCTTGAGAGCTATATTGGGTCATATGTGAACAAGCCGGATTGGACGAAGATGGGGTGCTAGCCGAATATTTACGGAACAAGCAATGGATTTTCAATTAAAACACCGGATTATAATCAAAAAAGTGGTTAGTTGTAAGATTTCGATAGGTGCGTGTCTCGCTCCTGGCCACAAAAGAATGGGTCACGGCACCCGTGGACGTAAACCGTACCCCTTCCAGAAACTCACCGTCAGTGACCCCAGTAGCAGCAAACGAGATTTTATGGGAATTAATAAGGTCTTCCACTCTGAAAACTTTATCAAAATCATGAATACCGTGATTCATGGCTTTCTGCTGGTCTGATGCATTGTAATAAGATATTTTTCCTTCCATATAGCCGCCCAGACATCTTATGGCAGCAGCAACTACAGTTCCCTCCGGAGCATAGCCATAGCCCATATAAATATCCGCCTTTTCACCGTTGATTGCAGCAAGACAACCTGATATTTCCCCTTCTTCTATGAGTTTTATCCTTGCACCACAGCTTCTCACCTCCTGTATCAACTCCTGATGCCGCTTTCGATTTAAGATACAGACTGTCACATTATCAGTGTATTTTCTTAAAACCCTGGCCACCCGTTTAACATTGGTAGTTGGTGACTGGTTAATGTCTATAACCTCACCCACTTCAGAGCCGACAACAATTTTATACATCCGCAGATTAGGAACAGATTGAATCGAGCCATCTTCTGCTATAACCGTGTAAGAAGTGGCATTATTCCTGCCGTCTGCGGCTGCATGTTGAGCTTCGAGTGCAACAACCATCAGATCCATATCCGGACCACCTTCCCCAAGGATACTGGGAAGTTTACAAATTTCATCACGATCGGCAAAACGATCATTAATCACAGAACCGTTAATTATCAGCCTGTTAAGGGTCTTAATAATAGCCTTTCTTGCCTGATTTAAAATATCGTCATGATTCCCAAGCCCTTGAATTCTGGCAGCCGTGAGTGCTGCAATCTCGGTTGCCCTGACAATTTCCATTCCATAGTTAATATTCATAGCTCAATCCGCTTTAGT
>JAYEOK010000118.1:0-3650 GCA_034722915.1 Thermodesulfobacteriota bacterium
AGAAGGGGAAGAGCCCTTGATCCGTCGTCTTTTATTCCGATCGATATTCGATATTCCTTGTTCGATATTCGATATTCATTTTTTTAAGCTTCGTAAAAAATGAAAATTCCTATACTCTCAAGTTATTTATTGTACGTTCCTTAGCGTTTACCGGTGTTAGATAAATACATAAGACAGTAGCAGATGGAAACAGAAAAACAACCGAAGATACGAATATTAAACCCAAAAGGATAAAAAAATGAGAAAAAAAATAACAATCATCGGTGCTGGAAATGTTGGAGCTACCGCTGCTCACTGGGCTGCGGCAAAAAATCTTGGTGATATCGTACTGCTCGATGTGGCTGAAGGAATTCCTCAGGGCAAAGCCCTTGATCTCTCGCAGTCCGGGCCTGTTGAAGGCTTCTACGTCGATGTGAAGGGCAGCAATGATTACGCGGATACTGCAAACTCTGATGTAGTCATTATTGCTGCCGGGCTTGCGCGTAAGCCTGGTATGTCACGGGATGATCTTCTGGCAATTAATGTGGCTATTGTCAAATCCTGTGCCGAAGAGGCAGTGAAACATTCTCCTGACTGTGTACTTGTTGTGGTCACCAATCCCATCGATGCCATGGTGCATACTGCCTTTAAAGTAACCGGCCATCCCAAGGAAAAAGTGATCGGTATGGCAGGAGTCCTTGACTCTGCCAGATATCGTACTTTCCTGGCACAAGCCCTTGGTGTTGCACCAAAAGATGTAAATGCCCTGGTTCTAGGGATTCATGGCGATAATATGATGCCCATGGTTCGCCTTGCAAATGTGGCCGGGGTGCCCATTACTGATCTGCTCAGCAAAGAGGAGATTGACGCCATTGTTCATCGTACCCAGACTGGTGGGCTTGAGATTGTCAATCATCTGAAAACAGGTTCTGCCTTCTATACTCCCGGGCTGGCGGCTGTTGAGATGGCTGAGGCAGTGCTCACTGACTCCAAACGTGTGTTACCCTGTGCCGCCTACCTTGAAGGAGAATTTGGTGTGTCAGGATATTTTCTTGGCGTGCCTGTGGTAATCGGTGCAAATGGTGTTGAAAAGATATTGGAGTTTGAGTTGACGGAAGAAGAAAAAGAAGCGCTGCAACTCTCTGTAAAAGCTGTTGAAAAACAGATGGAAGCCACAGGACTATAAGGATACTCATTAGTGGGAAGGCAAAAAAAAGCTGTTCCATTGGATCCTGAGATAGTTGCCAGTCTGAAACAGATAGACGAGATATCTCTGTCTCCTTTAGACCTGCTGCCTCACGAGGATCTGCACGAAAAACTGGTGGAATTGGTGCTGACCGGTGTGCCGGACGGAATTCCACCAGAACCGGCATCCAGTCTGCAACAGGTCAAAGATGCTCTGGTTCGTGAGTCCGTGTCTGATCTCAATGTTGTTGTGTTTGGTGGAGGTACCGGGCTCTCCACCATTATTGGCGGAGATAGTCGTTCTGAAACCTGGGTCAACGATCCCTTTTCCGGTTTGAAATCTCTGTTTCCAAAGACAAGATCTATTATTTGTGTCACGGATGATGGTGGTTCAACAGGAGAACTTCTCAAAGATCTGCCACTCATTGCCCTTGGCGATATTCGTCATGTGCTGCTCTCTTCCATCCAGTTTGTCAAACTTCAGGATTTGTATGGCCTGACCGAGTCCGGGGCTGCTCAGTGCATTGAGGTTCTTGCCTCAGTATTCAATTACCGTTTTTCCAGAACACCGCAGAGTTGTGAACAGCTGTTAAACGATTGCGGGCTGACAACGCAGGAAATTCTTCCTGTTGTTATTCAGGCAGTGCTTGAGAAAATCATTGATAATCTTTTTGTCGATCCACGGCTGCAAATTACTTTGAAAAGGCCGCACTGTCTTGGCAATTTGATCCTTGCCTCGTCAATATATGAACAGATCCCGGAACATTATGACACCCGTGTACTTCATACAGCACCCGAGATAATTCGACAGAATCTCCATCGTGGACTTACGTCTCTTTGTGTTATTCTGGGAGCGGACGAACAGGCTGTTATGCCATGTACATTTATTCCCGCAGAACTCAGTTTGCGCTACACCAATGGTGTGCAGGTTACTGGAGAGAGCAAATCAGGCCACGCCAGGCGCGGGTATCCAGTTGAAAGTGTTTTTGTTAATTTTTGTAAAGAACCCGAAGTAAATGATGAGGTTTTGCAGCTGATCAAAAGTGCTGATATTATGATCATGGCTCCCGGCAGCCTCTATAGTTCTCTTATTCCTGTTTTTCAGGTATCGGGCATTGCTGACGCTGTGAAACATAATAGTCATGCCATGAAAATTCTGGTTTCAAATCTTTGGGTACAGGCTGGTGAAACAGATCTCAGTCTGGAAGAACCGGACCGGAAATTTCAACTTTCTGATCTGTTAAAAGCCTATGATTTGAATATTCCGGGAGGCACTGAGGGACTTTTTGATAAGGTACTCTGCCTTTCGCTAAAAGATGTTCCAGCTTCTGTGATACAGAATTATGCAGTTGAAGGGAAAAGCCCTATCTATCTTGATCGTGAGAAGGTCAGACAACAGGGTATTACACCCCTTGAATGTGGTATTTATTCTACGTCTTCATTGCGGGAGTCTGGTGTCATCCGGCACGATCCTAAACAGTTTTCTCTGGTAGTTCGTACGCTGTGGGCTGCTTTTTCTCATATCCCTTCATCTGAAAAATATAAGCAGGCTACAGGTACAGCAGTTAGAAATAGCAGGAAATATTTAACAACCATGCAGGTGCCTTGTCTCCGCTATAGCCACATACGTGAGTATCTGGCAGGTATCACAATTGAATTCCAGGGAAAATCAAAAGATAGTATCCATGCCATCAAAGAAACTCTTCAGGAAATTCTCTGGAATCATAAGGATATTCCCCTTGATCATTTGCAGTTCGTGAAAGGGCTGCAGTGCATAGCAAATGAGGATTGGAAACGAAATCAGAACTGGGATAAGGTTTATTCTTTTTATGATCCCGCTGATGGCCTGGTAAAAATTCGTCAGGATCAATTTGGTTCCAAAGCTGCTCTTGAGGTTGCATTTCTTGTTGCCCTTGGCCAGGGGTTACTTGGTACCTATGCTGAACGCAAAGAAATTTGTGATGTGGATGCAAAGAGTAAGGGGTTGGGTCAGGCTTATCATCTTTACCTGGCAAGCTCTGAAGAAAGAAACTGCTATTTTAGTGATCAGGAACTCGCCTATTATCTGAGCCTGTCGAGAATGATACAGGATCCCCATGACCAGCACCATTTCACCCGTCTTGTGAATGGAGCCGAAGGTTTTACACCGCCAGGCCTCTTAATGGGGCTCATTTATGCCTGGTATCTTGATAACCGTTTTGCCTCCCACATCGAATACAAGATGGCAGTTATAAAAATTGACCATTCTGATTTGATCCCCGAACAGGTTCGAATGAAGAGCCGAAGAGAAAAGCTGACAGTTTTTTTTAGAGAGGTGGTTTTTGGCCACTGATAGCTGTTTGTTACGATAATTCACGTGATTACGAGTCGGTAAGCTAAGTTTATAGAAAACCGGATATTAAAAATATCGCATTATACGTAATGCTGAGAATGAAGTAACAAAAAATATATCTGTATACTCCCAGACTGGGAAGATTCTCAAAAAA
>JAYEOK010000119.1:0-3602 GCA_034722915.1 Thermodesulfobacteriota bacterium
CATATTTTTTTCCGTCTTCTGTGTTGCTCGTTGCTCACGTAACCCGTTATGCTCCCGCCTCGCGCCTTGAATACGAAAAAAACTCCTATTAATTTTTGTTCAAGTTATTTATCTCCCGTTCCTAAGCCAAATACGGTAGTGGAAGAAATTCATATTTCTACCATTTTCAGCCCCATTCAATTCCCTTTTTTTTTGAAAATTATCTGTACATTCAAGAAAGCGTATGTATAGAATTAAATAATTCAAAATATGCTGTTTAGTATTCGAGAAACGCTTGAGATGTCACCAGAAAGCACCTCAAAAACGTCCCACATGCTTGTTCGCAAGGAGCTGGATTATGCAAATTGAAGATGATGAAATACTCCAGGGTTTTATAGAAGAATCACTAGAGCATCTTGCCGATATTGAAAACGATCTCCTTGAAATAGAGGCAAATGGTGCTGATATTAACGAAGATCTGGTTAATAAGGTTTTTCGGGCAGCACATTCTATCAAAGGTGGTGCCGGATTCATGGGTCTTACTGTTATCCAGGATCTGTCCCATGTCACTGAAAATGTCCTGGGACTCATCCGCAGCGGTAAACTGATACCAACACCTGAAATCATAAATGTACTTCTTCAGGCATCCGATAAGCTCAACACAATGATTGAGGATATCAGCAACTCCAATGAGTATGACATTGAGGAACATCTGATCCCATTAAATGCCATTTTCAACGGAAAAGCACTTCAGCCAGAAACAGAGTCTTCCCCGCCTGAGGATGCTCCTGTGGCTGTAGAAGAAGAGCCGGCGCTCGAAACACCACCGGTTCCTGAACAGATCGCTTCCCCGGAACCTGAACCAGTCGCGGTTGAAGAGCCTGAAGTCATCACTCCACCACCTGCTCCCGACCCGCCTCTGCAAGCAACCGCTCCGGCACCACCAGAAAAAACAGCGCCTCCAGCAGTAAAAAAATCCGCTGCCAAGGTAAAAGTTGATACGAGTATCAGAGTTCATGTCAGTCTTCTTGACTCTTTGATGACCCTGGCCGGAGAACTGGTACTCAGTCGTAATCAGCTTTTACAGACCATTGCATCCAATGATGTACGTAACGCTGAAAGTGTCGGTCAACGTATTGACTTGATCACCTCTGAATTACAAGAGGCAATCATGCTCACGCGCATGCAGCCAATCGGCAACGTATTTGGTAAATTTCCCAGAGTAGTAAGGGATCTCTCCGGTAAACTTAAAAAAGATATTGACCTTACCATAGTTGGCAAAGACGTAGAACTTGATAAAACTATCATTGAGTCAATCAATGATCCCCTGACACACCTGGTACGGAATTCTGTTGACCATGGTATCGAGTTACCTGACGACCGCGTCAAAGCAGGAAAACTTGCAAAAGGTACCGTAACCTTAAAAGCTTATCATGCCGCGGGACAGGTTGTTATTGAAATAACCGATGATGGTAAAGGCCTTGATGGAGAACTTCTTGGTGAAGCCGCTGTCAGTAAAGGATTAATGACAGCTGAACAGGTTGCTGCAATGTCAGACAAAGAAAAAGTAAACCTTATTCTTCTGCCCGGTTTTTCCACTGCTAAAGAAGTCACTGATGTTTCCGGACGGGGTGTAGGCATGGATGTGGTTAAAACCAATCTCGACCAACTCGGCGGTCAGGTTGATCTCATCTCTGAAGTCGGTGTTGGAACCACCATTTCCATTAAACTTCCACTTACTCTTGCTATAATTCCCTGCCAGATCATTATGACTGGTGGAGAGCGGTATGCAATTCCACAGGTAAACCTTGAAGAATTGCTCCGAATCCCTGCCAGCCAGGTAAAGGATCGTGTTGAACGAGTTGGAAATGCTGAAGTTGTACGTCTTCGTGGTAACCTCCTCCCCCTTATCCGCCTGTCTGATGTCCTTGGTATTGAAAGAACCTATTACGATACAGAGGAAGATGAGTTCAAACAAGATAGAAGAGAACGTATTTCCGACCGTAGAGGAAAAGACACTCCACTTAACACTGATGGTGAAGCTGATATTCAGGTTCAAGAGGACTCATCTAAAACCAGAGCCATTGAAGACAGACGTTACACTGCTTCCAGTGCACTGAATATTGTCGTTGTCTCAAACGGTTCTCTTAAATATGGATTGATTGTCGACAAACTTCAGGATTCTGAAGAAATTGTTATCAAACCACTTGGCAAACACCTGCAAGCCTGTAAAGGATATGCTGGTGCCACCATCATGGGTGATGGCCGTATAGCTCTTATTCTTGATGTCACAAATCTCGCTGTAATGGCAGAACTGGCATCAATGGATGGTACTGACAGAGCCAATGAGGTAGCGCAGGCAGCCGAAGAACTTGTAAAAGCACAAAAAGACAAACAGGCCCTTCTCACCTTCAGGAGTTCAGAAACAGAACAGTTTGCTGTGCCTCTTAATCAGGTTGAACGTATTGAAAAAATCAAACGTTCTGACATTGAGGAATTGGGCGGTAAACGGGTTATGCAATATCGGGGCGGAAGTATTTCCCTGCTGGCAGTCGATGATGTTGCCATGGTCCATCCAATTGCTGAACATGATGACCTTCTGGTAATTATCTTTAATATCGCCAATCAGACAGTCGGGCTGTTAGCTATTGGCCCCATTGATGCTTTGGAAATATCTGTGTCCATCGATGACACAACACTCAAACAGACAGGTATCATGGGATCCACCATTATCGATAGCCAGACCACCATGTTGGTCGATATCTTTGAAGTTGTCGGTACTCTCTTCCCTGAATGGTTTGGAGATCAGGAAGTCTACGAAGTTGAAAAAGACGGGGGGAGTACTCCTGTCATTCTCATTGCTGAAGATTCTAATTTTTTCAGAAACCAGGTTAAAAGCTATATGACAGAATCAGGATACGATGTCCTGGAGGGCGAAGACGGGGCCATTGCCTGGGAACTCCTGCAAGAACATTCTGACGAAGTAACTATTGTGGTAACAGACATCGAGATGCCACACATGAATGGTTTTGAGCTTACAGAAACCATTCGCAGAGACCCACGATTCACGTCCATACCTATCATTGCCCTGACCACACTGGCTGGTGAAGAAGATGTTGCAAAAGGAAAGGCTGTTGGAGTTGATGAGTACCATATTAAACTTGATAAGGAAAAACTTATGGCCTCGGTTCATCATTACGTGAAGCAATTGCATTAAGAAAAGTTATGCGCCTCGCGCCCTGAAGAAAGTGCCCTTGGGGTGCATATGAAGTTTTTCGAAGTCGAAGTTTATACTAATACTAACACCGGTAAACGGTAAGGTAAGCCGGTATAATTGCCTTGGTGGTATATTCAAGCTCTTAATTTTAAAAACACTTCCCGTTTTCTTGTTTTTTATTACAGCTTTTCAGGAGTAAGGCACTAAAATTCTTACGGGTCAGCCATGAAATCTCACACCGGTGATGAACGGTAAGCCGGCATTAGTACCTGAATAGTACCTGAACGAAAACCATTGATGGCCAAAAATAAATTCGAAATTCGAAGCACGAAATACGAAACAGGTAAGCACCCTAAAGAGACAGGGTATAAACTTCGACTCCGAAATTCAAAACAAAAAACATAAA
>JAYEOK010000120.1:0-40611 GCA_034722915.1 Thermodesulfobacteriota bacterium
TTTGCAGGGTATGCGATAAGAGTTTTGTGCTTTTTCAAGTGTGTTGATGGTATCTTTTTAATCTCTGGCCCCTCCCTCGAAAAGCGATTACTTATCATCTCCCTCGAAAAGCGATTACTTATCATCTGATTCCGCGCTGTGGCTGCGTATGCTGACACAGCGCAGAAATTAAGGAGCCCGGTAAGCACTCTCTATATTTGCAGAGACAACACAACCCATGACGTCCTTCAATTTCCGCCTCGCGCGTCAGCGCGACCATCATGATTGAACCAATCGTTCAATCATGATGGCACATCTGTGTTGACTTTTTAGCCAAAGATTTGGCCATTATAAGCAACACATCCATGCCTGGATTTATACTTGTCGGTAGGCTGCCACGCACTTTTGTCAGATATCCCTCGCGCTGTGCATCCGACAATGTAGCCCATAATTTCCTGGTGGCGGTTGTCTCTGCTTCATCTTTTACCGCCAAAGCAGCCTGCTCTGCCTCTAACACTTCTTTTTTTCGTTGTGATTCTTTTTCCATTAACTTTCGCTGGGAAAATGGCACATACCATTCCGGTACCACCAGAGAGGTGCATAGGGTGTTGAGGTAGCCGCCTGGGTTATGTTTTTCCTCCGGATTGCGTCGCCATATTTCGGCGGCAATGTCGACCGCCTGTAGTAATCGTTCAGATCCGTGTCGTTTTTCCAGGCTTTGCAGTTCCTGGTCGGAAATTTTTACCAGTGGTGTTTCAAACAACAACAATCTGGCCTGTTCTGTTGTTGTTCTCTTTTCTACTCTCTTCTTGTCTTGTCTGTTCTCCTGCGTGACGTCACGTGACGGTGCAATGTGACTGTCACGTGACACGTTATCAGTTTCAGGAAGGAGCTTCATTTTATTGCGCTTCTTTTTCCTGTGCCGCTGCTGCCGAATACGATCTTTCTTCCGCCGGGCCTCCAGTTTGTCTTCACTCTGGTATTTTCCCCAGTTTCTGATGAAAATAGCTCTGTCCAACTGATCAATCATTTCAAGTTTCTCAAAAATAGTTAATCCGAGTTGTACGGTGGATAAGGGGATATCCGTTATCATACTTAGCGTTTCTGCTGTGTAAGGCATTTTATCCGAGACCATCAGATATCCTCCTCGACAGCACTTGCCGGCTTCTGCGAGTATTAGTAACCAGAGAAGTACAAGGGTGTTTCCCTCCGGACTTTTGCGGATCATCTTGATTTTTCGATGATCAAGGATGTTGCACATGATTTTTACCCAATCCATAAAAATACCCCCTCTAACCAACTGTTTTCGTGGTGGATTCCGATGAGGGTATGTAGCATTCACGGATGAGTGTGCGAATATCTTCCACCCGCCATACTGTGATGCGTGGCCCCAACTTTACCGGTTGTGGAAAGCGGCCGGATTTTACTCCGGCCCACCAGGTACTTTTTGATACTGGGATAATTGCTGGAGTTGGTGGTTGAGTCTTTGAGTTGCCGATGATGTTGGGTAAGCGCACGAAACCAGTTTCGGGTAGAGAGATTGTTGTGATGGTAGAGGCCATTATGAATTTCTCCTGATTGTTGAGGGGGAATTGTCTGAAGAATGGGTTGTATGGGAGTTGGTTTGTTCAGTTTCGATCTTGCTCAATTCCTGCCCTATCTGTTCCAATTGATTTTTTAACCACTCTTCAAAATCGTGACTAAAATCAATCTGAAGACAAAGTGCCTTAGCTTGTGTTAAGTACGCCGTATACCGTTCATGTAAATTGGGATCTACTGTGAACTGTATCCGGCAACGTCGAATTGTCTTTTTTGTAATGCGTGCCATAAGGTAATCTCCTTTGTGTCGTTGATTGGAGATCCCATAGCTGTCCATGCAAAGAAAATATTGCAAGTAGCTGTGCGACTGGCTGAGGGGGTTGGCGGCAATTATTGGGCTGTTCTGTTCCGGTAGTTATCCGGTGAATTCAGATACAACTTTGAATCTAATTCACTTGTCTCGTTTCAATGGTTGTGGGTGCTCCTTTTCAGTAATTTCGTTGTGGATTATTTTCCAAAAGTGCAAGATATAAGCGTTATTTTGGCAAAATTATCCGTGGCACTGAAAAGTGCAGAATGTTGTGTGGAGTAGCGTTGTAGTCCTTCCCTAAATTCGGAGGGTTTGATTGCTACTGTCTATAAGGTTGGGTTTCTCTGGACACATTTTCCCTTTTCATTGGAAGTCAGTACAAAAAAGTATTACTCGCACTGACTGCAATGTGAGGGCCGTGTACGGAGACTTTTGGGATATCCTATCCGATGTCACTACGAAAAAGGGCAATGTTTACTCTGCCTCCATATAGGCAGGTGACTAGCTTATCTGTGTTTGCATCCCTCACAAGGTCACATGTGGAGGGAGTGCTCGGGAGAGTCCTGGTTCAATTGGGGAGTCAGGTGACCTGCTCTATAATGCCCTCTATGTTTTGTATGGTACATGAGGGGGCTCTGATGCTTTAAATGGCCCGCATCGAGTCTGTCAAACGTCCATTTCAGCGGGGTCTCGCTGAAATGATCCGCTGACCTGCTACCTCTTGCCCGAGGCGTCAGTCACGCTGTCTTTGGTTCACCATCCGAAGACTGGGCAACGTAATTTCGGATTGAATTCCTTATTCATCTCTATTAAGGCCTTGAGTTCCGTTAAGTCGCACGGAATCATCCTTTATAAAACCATACTATATGAATATGGACACGGATGTCAAGTGTCGACTGTTGGATAATCTCTATAAATACAGTGTGTTGTGGTGCCGTGTTGCCGGCGAGATGCCTCCGGTGTGGTGGCAGGGGGTGTTTGGGATCTATTTTTGTTCAAGTTTTTGAAGATAGTCCGCCCACCATTGCATCATTTTTCTCCTGTCGGGGAGGTGTCTTGATCTGTCGTAGGCAGCAGCGACTTTATCTCGTTTAGAGTGGGCCAGCTGCAATTCTATGATCTCATGTTCCCATCCGTTTTCGTGTAGCAGTGTACTTGCCATGCTGCGAAAACCATGGGGAGTCATTTCATCTTTGCTGAATCCCATTCGCCGGAGTGCTCCCAGTACTGTATTGTTGCTCATTAGCCGTGTTGTGGTTCGTAATGATGGAAAAATGTAACGTCTCTGACCTGTAAGCGGTTCGAGTTCTTGCAGTACCACAAGAGTTTGTTCGGCAAGTGGTACTGTATGGTCTCTTTTGGCTTTCATTTTATTGGCCGGTATCAACCATTCTTTTTTTGTCCAGTTAATCTCCTGCCATTCCGCTTGTCTGAGTTCACCAGGACGGACAAAAGTAAGGGCTGAAAGCTGAAGGGCACAGCGGGAAATAAAATGTCCCTCGTAATCACGTATTGCCAGTAGAAGCTCTTTCACTTTTTTGGGTTCGGTTATTGCGGCCATTTTCTTGGCTTGGGAGGGGGTAAGTGCTCCTTTAAGATCGGCAGCAGGGTCTCTGTCTGCAATACCGGCTGATATAGCGTATCTGAAAACCTGCGAAACGATTGTTTTGCAGCGGTGTGCAGTCTCGATTGCTCCGCGAGCTTCAATTTTGCGCAGAACTTTCAGTAGTTCCTGTGGGGATATTTCACTGATAGGTCGTTGGCCCAACCATGGCAGAAGGTTCAGCTCAAGTCTTCCTGTTACGGTGCGGGCGTGTCCTTTGCTCCAACTTTTTTCCTGTCTGGAAAACCATTCCATGCTGATGCTTTGGAATGAATTCTCTGCAGCTTCTTTTTGTTGTGAAACCGTAAGTTGCCTGTGGCGTACAGGGTCAACACCTTCTGAGAGGAGGTTTTTTGCGGCATCTCTTTTTGCCCGTGCAGTTTTCAGGTCTATAACAGGATAACTGCCAAGGGCCATGGTTTTCCGTTTATCAAGAATGCTGTAATCAAGCCGCCATAGTTTTGAACCATTTGGGCGAACAAGCAAATATAGATTTCCGCTGTCGGACAACCTGTATTGTTTGGTCTTTTTCTTTGCGTTCTTAATTGCAGTGTTTGTTAGCGCCATTTTACAGTACCTCGTAAATTATGTTGGTCGGTACTGTAAGATGTACTGTAAAAAATACAGTATGTCAATGAATGTTGCTGGAGTGTGCTGGACACAAGAAAGCCCGTTAACCGTTGCTGGTTACGGGCTTAATGGATGTTGCTGGACTTCGTTGGATTGAAATATGGTGGAGGCGGCGGGAGTCGAACCCGCGTCCAAAAATGCTCCCCTTTCGTATCTACATGCTTAGTTCCGGGCTTTAAGTTTCGCATCAGGGGCCCCGCCGGAACCAGAGTACACTGACGCTATTCTACTAAATCTTATTCTTAAGCCGGCAGACGCAGCAGAAGAACCAGCCCGTTAGTCGGCGCTCCGATCCAGCCTTACGGGCGAAGGCCGGGGGAACGGCACAGCAGTCTAAGCTGCCAGTGCGTAGTTATAATCGTCGGCGATTATAATTAAAGTACCATCGGTTTTACGAGCAGACAGAAAGCTCGGCATGCAACGTAAAGCTTACACATCCCTGTCGAATCCGTTTCGCCCCCATATTTTGTAGAGTTTTGTTTTTGATTACTATTTTTTAGTTCAGCCAACCTGCTTATTGCGCATCACGCGCTGCAGTTCACGGTTACTCTGTTTTTCTTTCAGAGACGCCCGTTTATCATACAGTTTTTTGCCACGTGCAAGGCCAAGTTCAATTTTAGCTTTACCATTTCCTATAAAGTATATCTTCAAAGGAATCAGCGCAAGGCCCTTTTCCTTTAATTTTCCTGTCAGCTTGCGTAATTCTCTTTTATGAAGCAGAAGTTTTCGCACCCGCATGGGCTCGTTGGGGTTGTGGGTGGCAAAGCTGTACATGGAAATATGGACGTTATGAAGATATAACTCTCCCCGGTTGTCGATCTGGGCATAGCCATCGCGCAAATTGGCCTTACCGGCCCGCAGCGATTTTACTTCAGGCCCACGCAATACCATTCCCGCCTCGTATCTGGCATCGATATGATAGTTGTGGAAGGCTTTTTTGTTTTTGCAGACAATTTTGACTGCCTTGTCTGTTCCCTTATTTCCCATTTTTATTCAGCAGTTACCCGCATAGCTTCTTCATAAGTAGTAATCCCTGCTTTAACCTTTTCCCATGCATCTTCACGTAAGGTAGTCATTCCTTCCCGGATTGCAAGTTGTCTTATTTCATTGATATCACTTTCGGAGCTGATCATTTTTTTCATCTGTTCCGATAAGGGGAAAATTTCAAAAATTCCACATCTTCCTTTATAGCCGGTTCCTCTACATCTTCGGCATCCCTTGCCACGTTTGAGACTATAGATCTCTTTTTCTGCTACAGGAAACCCAAGTTTCAGGAGCTCTGATCCTTTCATCTCAAAGGATTCTACACAATGGGTACAGACAGTACGCACCAGACGTTGAGCAAGAGAACCGAGCAGGGTCGAGGAGATGAGAAATGGCTCCAACCCAAGATCTCGCAGCCTGAGAATGGATGAAACAGCATCATTGGTATGCAATGTTGAGAAGACAAGATGGCCAGTCATGGCAGCCTGTACAGCATGGGAAGCCGTATCAAAATCGCGGATTTCACCAATCATGATAACATCCGGATCCTGGCGTAGAATATTACGCAGAATAGTTGAGAAGGTTATATCAATAAGAGGTTGAACAGAGATCTGGTTGAAAGCTTCGTACACCATTTCCACTGGATCTTCCACAGTGACAATGTTTTTTTCCGGGGTGGCAATTTTTTCCAGCGTTGAATAAAGGGTTGTGGACTTACCGGATCCTGTGGGGCCGGTAACCAGAACAATGCCATGCGGTGCCTTAATAAAGGAATTGTAAACAATTTGATCTCTTTGGGAAAAACCAAGTTTATCCAAATCCTGAAAGATCACATCCGGGTCAAGAATACGCATGACCACTTTTTCGCCAAAGGAAACAGGTACGGTGGAGACACGCACCTCGGCTTCCTTATCTCCACTCAGAGAAAGCTTGATACGTCCATCCTGGGGTCTGCGTTTTTCTGCAATATCCAGGCGGGCTAAAAACTTGATGCGTGCCACAATTGCATTATGTACGGCCTTGGGCAGGGTGTAGATGGTGTGGAGTGCTCCATCTATTCGAAAACGAATCATGCAGTTTTTTCGTTTGGGCTCCACGTGAATATCACTGGCATTTTGATCCAGCGCATAATTGAAAAGGTGGTTGACCGCTGATTTAATATGCTGATCTGAGGAGGAAATTTCTTTAGCAGAGGAGATTTTGACAAACTGTTCCAGATTGCCGATATCCACGGATCCGCTAATCCCTGGCCCGCCAAACTGGTCTTCTGCAGCACTGATTGAGCGCTGAAAGCCGAAAAATTCGGACAAAATCTTTTTGATGTCAGATTTTGGTGAAAGATACGCCTTTATCTTTACCTGGTTGGCCTGCTCAATGTCTTTTAAAACTGTTGTGTTGTCAGGGTGATAGATGGCAACTTCCAAAACTCCGTTTTGGAAGTTGAAGGGAAGCAGCAGGTGGTTGACGGCAAAGTTTTTTGGGATGGTCTTGGTGACCGTTTCCATGTCCAGATTGAGGGGATCCAGCTTTTTAAAGGGGATACCGCAGGATTGGCTCACAGCTTGAATTATGGTGTCTTCATCAAGTGGTTTTCCTTTTGTTCCACCCTTGTCAAGCTTCAAAGAAACAATGATATCCACAAGATCAGGGAAGTTTTTGTCCAATTGTCTGTCGACACTATGTCGTTTGAGGAGTTTCTGGCGTTGTTTTCCTTTTTCAAGGGTGATAAATTGTCGTTGTTCAGCCGTGATAAGGCCCTTTTTGATCAGAATATCAAGGAGAGCATCACTGTTCAGGAGTGCCATTCAATTACCTTTTCGCATTATCGGACATAAAAAATATAAAGATACTGCATAACTGTACTTTTAATATTTTGCACTTTTCCATCTACTTTATCAAGTATCATTTAGACTTCATGGCTGACACCCGTAAGATTTCTAGAATCTGTCAGCCATAAAATCTGACGTTTGACACATTTTTTACTTACTGTTATTTCAGTGTGTTACAGGTGTCAACCATATCAGTGCCTTTTAAATTCTTTCGAAGTCTACGCTTATCTCGTGTTTTTTTACCCCTCGTGGGGCACTGAACAGAGTGTCGGCTTACCGTTCATCACCGGTGTTAGATTTCATTTTCTTTTCAAGTTGAAGGCGATCTGTTATAAAAAAGAATCAACTAACACCGGTAAACGGTAAGTAAAGCCGGCACTCTTTTCAGTACCCCCTTGAGGGGTATAAGTACCTTATCAGAATATTTTCTTTGAAAAAAACAGGTAAGCGCAGACTCCGAGAAAATATTCTGTAAGGTACTAAGATTGTATAAAATAATTATCACATTTCAGGGACTACTCATGCCATCGACTATCAGTCAGTTATACCGGAAAACCGGTAAGAATCGGGAATACTGTTTTAATATTGAATCCAGCCGTCCATTGTCTGTCTTGGAACAAGGTCGTTTACAGCTGATTCTTGCCGATGGATTTCTAGCTGATACTGTTACCCGGGAACCGGCACTGACCGGTGATCGGGTTGTGGAAGTGGGCCCCAGACTCAATTTTGCCACAGCATGGTCTTCCAATATGGTTTCCATCTGTCAGGCCACGGGACTTGATTGTGTTTCCCGTGTAGAACGTTCCCGCAGGTATCTGGTAAATGAGGCGCAGGATATAGAAAAATTTATCCACGATAATCATGACCGGATGACAGAGTGCCCATATCCCACAGCTCTCAGTACGTTTGAAACCGGAATTGAACCGGAAGCTGTATATGATGTGGATATGATGGCTAAAGGGCCGGATGCGCTCCTTGAGATCCCTGGTATTTCCATGGATGAGCGGGATCGTAATTTTTACTACGATTATTTTGTCAAGAAACATGATCGTAATCCCACCATTGTTGAGATTATGGATCTCAATAATGCCAATTCCGAGCATTCCCGTCATGGTTTCTTTCGCGGCAAACAGATTATTGATGGTGAGGAACAGAAAGAGACCCTTTTTGATCTGGTGATTCAGACTCTGAACGAAAACCCCAAAGGCAGCCTGGTGGCCTTTAAGGACAATTCAAGTGTGGTCCAGGGACATGATATCCGTACTATTACGCCTCAAGAACCGGGCCTGCCAGGTCCTTTACATGAAAGCGATGTCCGCTATCACATTCTTCTCACAGCAGAGACCCATAATTTCCCCACTGGTGTTGCACCCTTCCCAGGGGCTGAAACAGGAACAGGCGGTCGCATCCGTGACGTACAGGGAACCGGCAAGGGGGGCTTTGTGGTGGCCGGCACCACCGGGTACTGCGTGGCAAATCTTCATATCCCGGGATACACTCTGCCCTGGGAACATTCCTACCAATGCCCGGACAATCTGGCTTCAGCGCTGGAAATCGAGATCGAAGCCAGCAATGGCGCCTCTGATTACGGCAATAAATTTGGCGAGCCCATGATCCAGGGCTTTACCCGTTCCTTTGATCTGCGACTGAATAATGGAGAACGCTGGGGATTTTTGAAACCCATTATGTTCACTGGCGGTATTGGTCAGATTGATGATCGCCACACAGAAAAGGATAAAGAGCTGAAAGGCATGAAAATCGTGCAGGTGGGTGGCCCTGCTTACCGTGTCGGTTTTGGCGGTGGGGCCGCATCTTCCATGCTCCAGGGTGAAAATGTTTCAGAACTTGATTTCAATGCCGTACAACGTGGCGATGCGGAGATGGAACAGAAGATGAACCGTGTTATCCGCGCCTGTAACGAGATGGGAGATAAGACACTCGTTGATGTCATCCATGACCAGGGTGCCGGCGGGCCGGCCAATGTATTGAAAGAACTGGTGGAACATTCCGGCGGCCGTATCGAGATCCGTAACATGCGGGTGGGTGACCCCACCATGTCAGTGCTTGAAATCTATGTGGCAGAGTATCAGGAACGGAACGGTTTTCTGATCAGTCCTGAAAATATTGAGCAGTTCCAGGCCATATGTGAGCGGGAAAAGGTGGGTTGCGAGGTGCTTGGCGAAGTGACAGGTGACCTGCAGTTTGTGGTTCATGATGAGCTTGATGACTCTACTCCAGTGGACATTGATTTGTCAGAACTTCTTGGCGATATTCCGGTCAAGACCTTTGAGGATAATCGGAGTACTCCGCAGTTGGAGCCCCTGGGATTACCTGAGGATCTTACGGTGCGTGATGCACTTCATGATGTGCTGCGTCTGGTATCAGTTGGTTCCAAGCGTTTTCTCACCAATAAGGTGGATCGTGCCGTGACCGGCCTTATTGCCCGGCAGCAGTGTTGCGGTCCTTTGCAGCTCCCGGTGAGTGATGTGGCAGTCATTGCGCAATCGCATTTCAGTATGAGTGGTGGTGCAACAGCCATTGGTGAGCAGCCGGTCAAGATGCTTGTTGATCCGGCAAAAGGTGCCAGAATGGCAGTGGGCGAATCCCTGACCAACCTTGTGTGGGCAGCCATTGATGACCTGGAACAGGTGAAATGTTCTGCCAACTGGATGTGGGCCCCCAAATTGCCCGGTGAGGGAGCCGCACTTTTTGATGCAGCCAAAGGCATGTGTGATGCCATGATTGCAGTGGGTATGGCAGTGGATGGCGGTAAGGACAGCCTTTCCATGGCCACCATGGTGGGAGACGAAACAGTCAAATCACCTCGTGAGCTTGTTATCTCGGCCTATGCGGCAATGAGCGATATTACTCAGGTGGTTACCCCGGATTTGAAACGGGCGGGTGCGTCTTCACTGCTTTTTATTGATCTTGGCAGTGGCAATAACAGGCTGGGCGGATCAGCACTTGCTCAGACCAGATGCCGCCTGGGTAATGACTGTCCGGACATGGATGATCCAGAATCAGTAAAGCAGGCCTTTCTTGCAGTGCAGGAGGCAATAGCCAAAGGGCTGCTTTTGTCTGGCCATGATCGCAGTGATGGTGGATTGATAACCACAGTGCTTGAAATGGCTTTTTCGGGCAATTGTGGTCTGGATCTGGAACTGCAATCAGCTGATTCGGCACTGGCAGCACTGTTTTCTGAAGAGCTGGGACTGGTAATGGAGTGTGCCGATGATGATCTTGCTGCTTTGCAGGAACTCCTTGGCAGGCATGATGTTTCTTCCGTGGTTCTTGGGCGTAGTGTGGAGGAGAAGAGAATCCAGATCCAGATGAATGGAGAAACAGTATTGGATGAGGATATGCGTCTGCTCCGGGAAAACTGGGAGGAGACAAGCTATCAGATCGAACGCTTGCAGATGAATGCAGATTGTGCAGATCAGGAAAAGAAAAACTGTTACGATCGTAAAGGCCCGGCGTATCATTTGAGTTTTACACCGGAACCAGCCCCGGCCGAACTTCTAATAAAGACAGACAAACCAAAAGTTGTCATCCTTCGGGATGAGGGATCTAATTCTGATAGGGAGATGAGTTCTGCCTTTTATGCTGCAGGATTTGAGCCTTGGGATATCACCATGAGTGATCTCCTTGCCGGAAGAATCACCCTTGATGATTTTCGGGGCCTGGCGGCAGTGGGTGGCTTTTCTTACGCTGATGTCCCGGAATCGGCAAAAGGCTGGGCTGCCACCATCCGTTTTAATGATACATTGAAAAAAATGTTTCGTGAATTTTATGAACGCCCCGACACATTCAGTCTTGGTATCTGCAATGGCTGCCAGCTTTTCGGTCTTCTTGGTCTGGTTCCCTGGCAGGATATCGATGCAGAGAAGCAACCCCGTTTTATCCACAATATTTCAGGTCGTTTCGAGTCCCGCTGGAGCACAGTAAAGGTTGGCAAAAGCCCGGCTCTTATGCTGAAAGGCATGGAAGGACTGGTTTTTGGCATCCATGTGGATCATGGCGAAGGGCATCTCTCGTTTCCCGACAGTGGGGTAAAAGAACGTGTACTTGCAGAAAATCTGGCACCCCTCTGCTATGTGGATGATGAGGGCAAGGCTACAGAATCCTATCCCTTTAATCCCAATGGGTCTCCGGGGGGGCTTGCCGGACTCTGTTCTCCTGATGGACGCCATTTAGCTATGATGCCCCACCCTGAGCGCGTTTTTCTTGCCTGGCAGGCACATTATCTTCCGGAAGAAATGAAAAAACTTACGGTATCTCCCTGGATGCAGATGTTCAGGAATGCCTATGAGTGGTGTCAGGAATAATTTATAACTTGCCCCGTCACAGTTACAACAACTTTAAAGGATAATATAATGGCAACAGGTTTTTTTGCAGTATTTGATGATATAGCAACGCTTTTAGATGATGCCGCGGCAATGACTAAAATTGCTACAAAAAAAACAGCAGGAATACTGGGAGATGATCTTGCAGTAAATGCGGAAAAGGCATCGGGCTTTGCTGCTTCACGAGAAATCCCCGTGTTATGGGCTATTACCAAAGGCTCTTTTTTAAATAAGCTGATGATCCTGCCTGTTGCCTTTCTACTGAGCGCTTTTTTGCCATGGATTATTGTGCCAATTTTAATGCTTGGAGGCATCTATCTGGCGTTTGAGGGCGCTGAAAAAATATATGAATTTTTCTTTCCGCATGCCCATGCAAAAAAAGTAGAATCTACACAAAATCTCACTAAAGAAGAGATACTGGAAATAGAAAAGGAAAAAATAAAATCGGCTATTTTGACTGATTGTATTCTTTCAATTGAAATTATAGTTATTGCCCTGGGAACCGTAGTGGAGAAGAGCCTCCCCATACAAATTGTGGCCGTGTCAATTGTAGCATTGCTGGCAACTGTCGGGGTGTATGGTATTGTTGCTCTAATAATCAGATTGGATGATGTGGGGTTTAAGCTTATTGCAATGGCTGGTGACAGTCGAAAATTACTGAGTAAATTCGGAGGGCTTCTTGTTCGAGCGTTACCTGTAGTTATTCGTTCACTGACAGTCATTGGAACCTTAGCCATGCTTCTTGTTGCAGGTGGCATTTTTATGCATAATGTGCATCAAATTCATGAAGCTTTACATGTTCTGCCGTCTGTTTTAGGTGAGTTACTTACAGGAGGAGTTGTCGGAGCTATTGCACTGGCGTCAGAGAAGAGTTTTATGAAAGTTTTCCGGACACAGCCCATAGAGCATACTTGAGAGAAGACCCTTTGATACTATGGAGCAAGAAGTCCCCGCAGGGCAGCAAGGTTGTCCCGATCTTCCTGCAGATCTTTTCCTTTGGGTGTTTCAAGGGTCATGGGGTGATTGGCAAAACGGGGGTCATTCAGCAGGTTTCTGAAGCCTTCGATGCCGATTTCTCCCTGCCCGATATGCTCATGCCTGTCGACTCGGCTTCCCAGCCCTTTTTTTGAATCATTGAGGTGGAAAAACTTAAGTCTGTCTATTCCCACGACTGTATCAAATTCGTCCATGGTTGCCTGATAGCTTTTCGGACTGCGGATGTCATAGCCGGCAGCAAAAATATGGCAGGTATCCAGGCAGACGCCCAGTTTTTCCTGATGTCTGGAACCCTTTATGATTGCAGCCAGTTCTTCAAAACGACTGCCAAGTCCTGTCCCCTGGCCGGCAGTGGTTTCAAGGAGCACTGTTACTTGGTTATCAGCACGCTCCAGTGCCAGATCAAGGTTTGTAGTAAATCGTTCAAGACCTGTCTGGACTCCGTCTCCACCATGGGAGCCGGGATGCATAACCACCAGAGGTATCTTCAGTAATGCACAGCGCTGTAATTCATCTGCAAAGGCTGTAATGGATTTTTGGACGAGATCCGGCTTGCCGGATGCCAGATTGACAAGATAAGAGGCGTGTGAGGCAACGGGCATATCAGGACATTTCTGCCAGGCATCAGCAAAGAGTCCCTGCTCTTCATCGCTGACCGGTGCAGGATTCCACTGTCTTTGATTGCGAGTGAAAATCTGTAGAGCTTCTCCATCCACCTGCCTTATTCGCTCAAAGGCGAGATGCAGGCCACCTGCAACGGATTCATGGGCACCGAGAATTACCATTTAAAGTGCCTCCTTTTTTGCTTCCATTACAGTTGGCTTTGTCACGGAATCATACGTTGTATTACTGAATTTTTTGATCTGCTCGCGGTAGTATTTCCCTTCTTCAGGTTCCGTGAACAGGGCCTGTTCCTCGGTATCAATTGCTTTGTCAACAAAGCCATTTGCCCAGTATGCAGTGGCCAGGGTGTCCAGAACATGACCGGCGGGAACCTGCATGGCAGCCAGGCGGGCAAAATCGAGTGCACGTTCTGGATCACGTAATTCCGGGTTATTGCTGGTCAGCAGGAGCCAGGCAAGATTGTTCAGCAGTTTGGGATTTGATGGTTCCAGTGCAAGAGCTTTCTCGTACGCCGCAAGAGCCTTTTTTTCCATTTTTTTGTGTTGCATCAGGTCGCCTGCAATGGTCAGCCACAGTGCCTTGTCAGGTTCTCGCATGAGTTTTTGATCAAGGGTATATTCTGTATATTTTTCCTCATAAAGAGTCTTCCATGAGTCAGTTGGAAGCATACTCTGCCCGGATGCAGCAAGCCCCACGATAAGGACATAGGCAAACAGGCTCAGCCATACTTTCTGGTTGTGGCGGCGGATCCAGGAAGGATTTGCTTCGCACTTTTCCAGATAATCCACACGCTGACCTATGCCGAAATGGTGCCAGCTGGGTAGGTCTCTGATGTTTCCGGACAGAACCGCGATTTTTTCAAATGCGGATATAATGGATTTGCTGCTGCCAATGGCTGAAAAGACATGAAGATCGGCCTGACGTTCAAAGTTCCTGATAAAATAGCCAAACAAAAATCGAAAATAGAGAACCATGAGGACGAGGACGGTGACTGCCATTATCACAGTGAGCATATTTTCTGCAGTGAGTCCTGAAAATCCAAGTAATGTATAAAAAGTGTCTCTTGAAAGAAGGAAAAATGTAAATGGTTCCAGAATGAATCCTGCCAGAATTGAAAATCCGGAAATGATCAGGATATACAGCAGCATATGTTTTTTCTTGATATGGCCGATTTCGTGCGCCATAACAGCGTCAATCTCATCTAATGTCAGGTGTTCCAGCAGAGCAGGAGTAACCATAACATAGCGCAGGCCGGGAATTATGCCCATAACTCCGGCGGTTATTACTTTGCCTTCAAAAAGGGGCCAGGTAAAAACCTGGGCTGAGAAATGCTGTTTTTTAAAGAAAGCCTGGAGATGATCAAGTAATGGGCCTTTTGGAAAAGGGGTACAGCCCCAGAGTTTGCGAACCAGGGGTGGAAAAAAGATTAGAATCAGGAGCAGTAAAAGAATAAAGGAAACATATTCACCAAGCTCAGAGTGCAGGAAGGTCTCAAGGCCCGGAAAGGGGAGCAGGGCCAGTAAATCGTAGGCCAGCGAGAGAAAAATCCAGGGAAGAACAATGGGCAGATTGGTTTTACTATTTGAAATAAGAAAAGCAGTTGTGGTGTAACTGCGGTTGAATATTGCTTCATAGGCAGATTTCGACCGGCGCCACATCAGGAGCAGGAAGAGAAAAAAGAAGAGAAGTCCGCCGATATTGGTGAGTGAGGGAAAGCGACCATTCAATGACAGTGGGGTCAGGTAGTAGTGGATATCACAAGAAAAAAGTGCTGAAGAATAGAAGATGAGTGCCAGGAGAGAGAGGCGTTTTTCTGTGTCAAAATAGGCACCGGATCCATTCCTGACGGCTTTTGCGAAAAGGTGCCTGGCAATACGGTCATACAAGAAAAGAAGAGCTGAAAAGAAGAGCAAGGCAACAGGGAATGGAAAGAGAGGAGCCTCTGTTCCACTGGTCATGGTAAAGAGAAAGATGGCGATGAGAAAAAAGAGAAGATTATTATAAATCACGAAATATGAGCTCCAGAATATGTATGCGAATAATTAAACGTCTTTTCTCTTATACTGTGCCTTGAGTGCTCTTTCAATCTGTATAAGAAGAGAGAAGTATTTATACCTCTATGGGGGCCGTGAGTCGAATTCCGGCTTACTTCCTGTTTGCCGGGGTTTGGAGAAAGAGTTTTTTTGAAAATTATATGTTTATTGTTGACATTTTGCTGTGGCTGTTTTTATATAGTAGGTTTTGATGCCGGAGCGGGCGCATAGCTCAGTTGGTAGAGCCACCGGCTCATAACCGGTCGGTCGTAGGTTCAAATCCTACTGCGCCCACCATTATTATATAGAATCTGCCCCCAATAATCAGGTTCCTTGAATAGAATAGACCCTTTCCCAGACAGAGAGAGGCAGGCTGCCTTATCCTCCATAGTCAATATTGCTGAAGCCGGTAAAGAATCCTTCTTCAGGAAGCCAGAAATCCAAAGGTACAACCCGAGAGGGCTGTACCTTTTTTTTATGCTTAATCTCAGTATATTAGGGAGGGGAAGGTGAAGGTTTCTGACATTCTGCATGGACTAGGTCGGATTGCCCCTTTTGGGCTTGCTGAAAGTTGGGATAATGTGGGATTGCTGATCGGTGATGCGGAAAGAGAAACCCGTTCTCTGCTTCTGGGCCTTGATCCCAGCCTTGCACTCCTTGAAGAAGCTGTCAGTCGTGGTGCTGACACCCTGATTACTCACCACCCCTGTATTTTCCATCCACTTCCTTCTGTTAATATTGCCACTCCAACGGGAGCCTTTCTTGAGAAGGCCCTTGTACATAATATAAATGTTATTGCCTGTCATACTAATTTTGACAGTGCAGCAGAGGGGGTCAGTGACGCTCTTGCCGCACTTTTATCTCTTGATGAGTTGTCCCCCCTGCGCCCGTTGAACTTCTCAGGAAATGGGAATGAGGGATTGGGGCGAATCGGAAGCTATTCGACGCCCCTGTCTTTTGCCCTTTTTATGCAAAATGTTTTTTTCGCACTTGAAAGTAATACCGTGCAAATTGCCGGCATACCGCCCAGGCAGGTGCAAAGAGTGGCCCTGTGTGGTGGGAGTGGGTCTGATCTTGCCGAGGATGCATTCAAAAGGGGAGCAGATGTCTATCTTTCCTCAGAAATAAAACATTCCACAGCTCGTTGGGCAGAGGAGGCAGAATTTTGTGTTATTGACGGAACACATTATGCCACCGAGTATCCAGCCATGGCACTGCTTGGCCGTAAGCTTGCGTCTCAGGCCCGACAGGCAGGCTGGGATGTGCAGATCCTTCAGAGTAAATTAGAACAACCGGCTTTTACTTTTATCCATAAAAATGATTTTTAAACATATATTAGGAGAACAGTCTTGAACGAAGAAATAACCCAACTCATCCTGCTGCAGAATATTGATCATGATATCGATGGGATCGATGCAGAAATCAATGAAGAGCAGGCTGCCCTTGATCAAAAAAGTGTTGAACTTGCTGACCGTGAAGAAACCATTGAAAGTCTTCAGGAAAAGATAGAAACCCTGGATAAAGAACGACGCATGCTGGAAGTGGAAGTCGCTGACGAAATGGTGCATGTGAAGGATCGACAGTCCAAAATGATGCAGGTTCAGACCGGACGAGAGCAGACGGCCTTGTTGAAAGAAATTGAGGACGGAAAAAAGGGTGTGAAGGAGAAAGAAGAAAAAATTGTTGCCATCATGGAAGAAGTGGAGCAATTGACTGCAGAGATTGAAGAAAATAAAAATCTATGCAAAGGCGAAACTGAATTATTACAGGAAGAAACGGAAAAAGTTAAAAAAGCCATTACCTCGATTAATAAAAGAAAGAAGACTCAGGAGAAAAAGCGCAATGCGCAGGCGAAAAAGATGAAGGCATCTCTTTTGAAAAAATATGACAATCTACGCAAGCATCGTAATGGTCTGGGAGTGGTAAATGTGCTTGCTGGTGTGTGTCAGGGCTGCTTCATGGCTATCCCGCCTCAGCAGTATAACCTCCTGCTTCGTGCGGATAAGCATTTTGACTGCCCTACCTGTCAGAGAATTATGTATCACCAGCCTGTTGAAGAAGAGTAAGAGTCGACCAAGTGTAAATATTCGACTAGGAGGCTGTCCGAGAATAGGCATTTCTTCTCAAATCGAGGCATTTTGAAAAAATAAGCACAAGCATATAGTTGATATTCTGAGCATTATTTTTTCAAAATAACGAAGAGTTGGGGAGAAAGGGCATTCTCGGACAGCCTTCTAGCACCCCATCTTCGTCCAATCCAGCGTGTTTACATATGAGTCAATATAGTTCACACGCCGGATTGAACGAACCTGAGGCACTATCCAAACATTTACAATTTAGTGCCTTACTTCTGAAAAGCGGTCATAAAAAACAAGGAAATGGAAAGTTCTATTAAAGTTAAGAAGTTGAACATACCAACAAGGCACTTATACCCCTCGAGGGGGTACTGAACTGAGTGCCGGCCTCACTTACCGTTTACCGGTGTTAGTGCCTTACAGAATATTTTCTCGGAGTCTGCGCTTACCTGTTTTTTTCAAAGAAAATATTCTGATAAGGCACTTATGCCGGCTTACCGTTCATCACCGGTGGTAGTGGTTTTGGCTGTTTTCAGGTGCAAGCCGAATATTTACGACCAAGTAGAAAAAATGTTTTAATTTTAGCAGATTTACACTATAGAGAGTAGTGGAGTGGGTGCATGGTCGCTCAGGTCTTTAAGGCTTGAGAGGAAAGTCCGAACTCCTCAGGGCAGGATGGTTCGTAACGCGAACGCCGGGTGACTGGCGGAAAGTGCCACAGAAAAGATACCGCCGCATCTTCGGATTCGGTAAGGGTGAAATGGCGAGGTAAAAGCTCACCGCCTGCATGGTGACATGCAGGGCAGGGTAAACCCCATCCGGAGCAAGACCAAATAGGAAGACGATCCACAGGCTGCCCGCCTGATGTCTTCGGGTAGGTTGCAAGAGGTGCCGGGTGACCGGTATCCCAGTGAAATGATCATGATTGTACAGAATTCGGCTTATAGCCCACTCCATTTTCTGTAAGAGTATTACCAAGCTCGTTCTCTCAACTTTATTTTACCTATTTTTAATGTCAATGTCCTCTGCTGCTGCCATAATTCCCGCTGCTGGAAGTGGAAGCAGAATGGGGCTGGATCATCCCAAACAGTATCATCTTCTTGCTGGCGTTCCCATTCTTGTCCATACTGTTCGACAATTTGTCAGTGCCCCTTGCATTGATGAAATCGTGGTTGTTGTGCCTGTTGACAGGGTTGATTCTACCTCTATGCTGCTTGAAGCATATGAGCTGACAGGTGAGACTCTGCAGGTGATTGCAGGAGGCAGGCGTCGTCAGGACTCTGTAAAGGCAGGTCTTGATACCCTTGGTAAGGATGTGGGTGTCGTCCTTGTTCATGATGGCGCACGTCCTTTGCTGAGCCATGAGTTAATTTTTCGTTGCTGTGATGCGGTTTTTCGCCATGGAGCAGCGATCGCTGCAGTGCCTGTTAAAGATACCTTGAAAAAGAGTGACGCTGATCAGCGTATAGTTCACACTGTTGACCGGGAAAATCTGTGGCAGGCCCAGACACCGCAGGCTGCCCGCCTTTCCCTTTTACTGGCTGCCTATGAGGCCGCAGGTGACAGGGATGTGACGGATGAGGCTTCACTTCTGGAACTTGCAGGAACCCCTGTTTATCTTGTGGAAGGTTCTGAAACTAATATCAAGATCACCCGGCCGGATGATCTGGTAATTGCAGAAAAAATTATGCAGAAAGATACCCTCGATTTACGAATAGGCCATGGTTATGATGCCCATCGGTTCGCAGAAGATCGTGACCTTGTCCTTGGCGGGGTGACGATTCCCTTTGAGATGGGACTTGCCGGACATTCTGATGCCGACGTTTTGACCCATGCTCTCTGCGATGCAATATTAGGTGCTTTGGGTGCCGGGGATATCGGATCTCATTTTCCGGATTCGGATCAGCAATTTGAAAATATCTATTCCATAACGCTGCTTGAACGAGTGGCAACTCTTGCAGAGGAACGTGGTTTTGTGTTGTCAAATGCTGATATTACCATGGTTTGCCAGAAGCCAAAGTTAGCGTCGTTTATACCCGGGATGCAGGAAATTCTGGCAAAGGCCTGTCGCGTGGAAAAAGAACGAATGAATGTGAAGGCAACCACTACTGAGAAAATGGGCTTTACCGGTAGAATGGAGGGAATCAGTTGTCATGCTGTTGTCCTTCTTGCGAAAGAGGGAAGCAATGTGTAATGAATCCATTGACAGGGAACGACTGGCAGAGACCTTTATACAACTCTGTGAAATCGATAGTCCTTCCCGTGAAGAAAGGCGTATGGCTGATTACCTGACCGATATTTTTACGAGTCTTGGTGCGGAATCGGTTGTCGAGGATGATTCGGCAAAGAAAACAGGGGCAAACTGCGGCAACCTGGTCGTCCGGTTTCCAGGAACTATGGAAAAGGAGCAACTTTTTTTCGCATGTCATATGGATACGGTGGAGCCTGGTCGTGGTGTAAAAGTAATTCGAACAGGTGATTTGTTTACTTCCCGGGGAAATACTGTTCTTGGTGGGGATGATAAGTCCGGTATTGCAGCACTTGTTGAGGTGATACGGGTTCTCCATGAAGGCAATTTGCCACATGGACCAATGGAGTTTGTGTTTACCACCTGCGAAGAGGTTGGTCTTCTTGGAGTCAAGTCTCTTGATCGTGGCCTTATTCAATCAAAATACGGCTATGCCCTTGATTCAACAGGTATTGACAGGGTGATTGTGGGGGCTCCTGCAGCCAATCGATTGAAAGTTGAGGTGCATGGTATTGCTGCCCATGCAGGGCTTAATCCGGAGCAGGGGGTATCTGCATTTTGTCTGGCGGCACGAGCCATTGCAGATCTTCGTCTTGGGCGTCTGGATGAGCAGTCTACGGCAAACTTCGGGCTGATCCATGGTGGTGTTGCAACCAATATCGTTCCGGATCTTATCACTCTTGAAGGGGAGGTTCGCTCCCATTCGCCCGAGAAACTTGAAGCATATACGAAAGAGATTGAAACTACATTTCGTAATGTTGTTCGGGGCTGGTCGGCACGGAACGGAAACGGCAGATGTCCATCTGTTGAAATCAGTGTTGAGAAAGAGTATCCAGTCATGCGGCTGGAAGATGATGAACCTGTAATAGTCCGAGTGCAACAGGCAGGAGATGCTTTGGAACGTGAGATTGTCTTTCAGGTTGCAGGCGGTGGCTCAGATGCCAATATTTTCAACAGTTATGGCCTGAAAACAGCTATTATCGCAACAGGTATGGATAAGGTTCATACCACTGATGAATGCCTTGACTTGAAGGATCTCACCAGTTTGACAGAGTTGTTACTCGCTGTTGTGGCGGTGTAATTACACCAACTCCACTGTTCCCGCTTCCCCTTTCTGGATTTTACCTATATCAGCATAACTGAGAGGATAGTCTATTCCTTTCAGGCTCTTCAGGATTTCTCTGCATGTTTCAGGTGGCGCAGCGATGAGCAGGCCGCCCGATGTCTGAGGGTCGACCAGGGCCATCTCCATTGCATCATCACTTTGGTTTTTATTTTCCAGCCATTTGGAATAAAATTTACGGTTTGTATAGGCCCCTTCCGGAATAATACCCATATTGATAAAATCAATACATTGCTCGATAAGCGGGATCTGATTTCTGAATAGTCGGGCGCTGACTCCCGATGCAGTCATCATTTCATGGAGATGGCCAAGCAGGCCAAAACCAGTGATGTCAGTACAGGCATGAACCTTATACCCTTTGTTTCGTACTGCGGCCACAACATCTGCCGGTGCACGATTCAACGTAGCCATGATCTCTGTGATGTGCTCTTCAGTATACGAATCCGCCAGATTTCCTTTAATGGCAGTGGAGACGATGCCGGTGCCAATGGGTTTGGTGAGAATCAAATGATCTCCCGGTTTTGCGCCGCTGTTTAAAAGCACCTGATCAGGATGTACAACTCCAGTGACAGAGAGTCCATATTTCAGCTCTTCATCTTCTATTGAATGGCCGCCGACCAGCAGAGCTCCGGCCTCTTCCACCTTGGATAAGCCGCCTTTTATCACTTGCCGGAAGATCTCGGCATCCATGGATTTTATGGGACAGGCGAGAATATTCATGGCAAGCAGAGGTGTGCCTCCCATGGCATACACATCGCTTAGAGCATTTGCTGCAGTGATCTGGCCAAAACGATACGGATCATCGACAATGGGAGTGAAAAAGTCCAGTGTCTGGATGAGAGCCGTATCGTCATTGAGACGATAAACACCTGCGTCGTCACAGGTTTCGGCCCCGACAATTAAGCGATCATTTTTAGGCAGGCTAATGCCGCACAGTATTTGGCTCAGGTCCCCCGGGCCAAGTTTGGCAGCTCAACCTGAGGCTTTAACTGTAGAAGTAAGTTTAATCATTGTGTAAAATTTAATTTTGGTTGTTAGTGCCTTAGTCGTTATTTCCTGTCACTCTTGTGAGTACCCCCTTGAGGGGTGAAAAAAACAAGAAAATGAAAAGTTCGTTTAACGTTAGCAAGTTGGACATACCAACAAGGCACTTACACCCCACAAGGGGGTACTAAAGTGAGTCCCGGCATTTCCGTTCATCACCGAGCTTATTTTTGAATGAGCCCTTAGGTTATGATTGTTGTTCATTAAATCGCTTAAACAGAAAAAAAGGATAAACGATGCTTTATTGTTGAATTTCTGTGAAACATTATTATAAATCTTTTCTATCAGATTTTGACAAAAGGCACAAAGATAATCGTTTCTTTGTGCCTTTCCCTTTTTTTTTAATATATTACAGCCCAGGAGGCTGTCCGAGAATGCCCTTTTTCCCCAACTCTTCGTTATTTTTAAAAAATAATGCTCAGAATATTAAGTATATGCACCCCAAGGGTATTTCTTGCAGGGCACCTGTGCTTATTTTTTCAAAATGCCTCGATTTGAGAAGAAATGCCTATTCTCGGACAGCCTCCTAGTTGTTTGTTACGCAAACAAAGGAATCTATCATGGATAGTCCCAGTGTGCACACCTTGGAAGATGGACGCCCTAAGCATGAATGCGGAGTCTGCGGTATTTTTGGCCATGAGGATGCTGCCAAGTTAACTTATTTCGGCTTGTATGCTCTGCAGCACAGAGGACAGGAAAGTGCCGGTATTGTAGCCTCGGACAATGGCAATGTTTCGATCCATAAGGCCATGGGGCTGGTTCCTGAGGTTTTTTCAGAAGAAATTCTTCAGGGCTTGCCGGGGACCATGGCCATGGGGCATGTGCGTTACTCCACCACAGGTGCTTCCAATGTGACCAATTCACAACCTTTGCTGGTAACGCATAGAGGCCGTACTCTGGCTGTTGCTCATAATGGTAATCTGGTTAATTCTCTGGAACTGCGTCAGGATCTTGAGGGAAAAGGATCTATCTTTCAGACTTCAATGGATAGTGAGGTGATTCTTCATCTCATGGTTCGTACCAACCAGCTTGGCTTGGAGCGGGCACTCATTGAATCATTCTCCTGCTTGAGAGGTGCTTATTCAATCCTGCTGATGACTGGGGATACCCTGATTGCAGTTCGGGATCCCGGAGGGTTTCGCCCACTTTGTCTGGGGAAACTGAACAATGGCGCCTGGGTCGTGGTTTCCGAGACTTGTGCTCTGGATCTGATTGAGGCGAAATATGTTCGTGATATTGAGCCTGGAGAAATTCTCATCATTAATAAACAAGGAACACGTTCCATTTTTCCCTGGCCCAAACAAAACACTAGTTTCTGTATTTTTGAGCAGGTCTACTTTGCACGTCCGGATTCTGATATTTTTGGTATTAATGTTTATGAGGCACGCAAGCGAATGGGTGCAATTCTTGCCCGTGAATCCGGTGTGAAGGGGGATTTTATCATGCCTTTCCCTGACTCAGGGAACTATGCAGCCATTGGTTTTTCCAAAGAATCAGGTATTCCTCTGGAAATGGGTATGATCCGAAATCACTATGTGGGACGAACATTTATCCAGCCCACACAGTCCATGCGTGATTTTAATGTACGGGTAAAACTCAACCCTGTTCGGGCATTATTAAAGAATAAACGAGTGATTATTGTAGAGGATTCCATCATCCGTGGAACCACTGGTAAAAGCAGAGTGAAGGCTCTTCGGGAAGCCGGAGCCAAGGAAGTTCACATGATGGTGAGCTGCCCTCCAACCCGTTTTGCCTGTTATTATGGAATCGATTTTCCCTCATCAGATCAGCTCGTTGCAGCCCAGTACTCAGTGGAGAAAATCGCTGCTCATCTTGGCCTGGATTCTCTTCATTATCTCAGTCTGGAGGGGTTGGTTGAGGCAACGGGCCTCTCGGCCGACGATTTTTGTCTGGCCTGTTTTAATGGATGCTATCCTGTGGAGCCTGATAAGAATTTTACGAAGGATGCTTTGGAGTGTTAGAGGGTATGGCGGGCAAATCTATTGTAATTGATGTCTATGAATGTAATGGCTGCGGCTCTTGTGTGGAAATTTGCCCGGAAGTGTTTGCCATGGATGATGGAGAAAAAGCCGTTCTTCTTGATTCTGAAGCAGAAGTGACTGATAAAGTGGAAGAAGCCGCAGCATATTGCGCTCAGAAGTGCATTTATTTTGAGTAAGAGGAAACTCCGGTTGGATTTGATTTTTCCGTTTATCAGGGGGCACTGAATCCTTATTTGCAATATGACAAAGAACAGGCTAGATTCATTGGTGGATTACTTAGGAACGTACATTAAATAACCTGAACATCTTTCTTGCCCTTCGGAGTCTCGTGCCTCGCTTACCTGTTCCGCCAGCAATACTTTAAAAACCGTTACATACAGGGAGTATGCAAAGCTTTTTAAAGTGTCGCTGACGAAAAAATTGCGGCGCAATATGTTCAGGTTATTTAATTCCCGTTCCTTACCGTTTACCGGTGTTAAAATCATTATCAAAGCAGGAATTAATTCGTTCTGTTTTTTCAGGTTACTTTTTTCTAAGGCTTCCTTATCATATAGATGGACAATCTTTTCCTGACAAAGCTACTTGAGTCCGGTTTTACAGACGATCCTCTTGATGAGATTCTGGCTTTGCTCACCTTAATGGTACCGGAGTTTAAGCGGGCACCCGTCATTGAATTGCATCGGGAAATTGGGTTGATTTTTGCTGGTGAGCATCCTGACTATCGGCAAAGTAATACAAAATACCATAACCTGGATCATACTCATGGCGTAGTGCTGGCAACAGTGAGGTTGTTTCATGGACTATACTGTGACGGGTGGCCTGTTTCGGAAGACACGTTAAGTAAAGCACTGTATAGTGCGTATTTTCATGATTGTGGATTACTGCTTAAGAATTCTGAGGATGCAGAAACCGGGGCAACTTTTACCGTAGGGCATGAGAAGCGCTCCATGTTTTTCATGGCGGATTACCTGAAAGCAAAAAAATTTTCTCATCCCTTTATTACAGACTGCTCAGTGATTATTCAGTGTACCAACCTCAGTATTGATCCCGATTCCCTTTTTTTTCCATCTGCTGAGATGCAGTTGGCTTCTTTTGCAGTGGGTTCCGCCGATATTCTTGCTCAGATGGCCGATAGATATTATCTGGAACGTTTACCGTTACTTTTCCAGGAGCATCTGGAAGGTGGTGTTGCTCGTCACGAATCTGCAGTAGAACTCATGCAGCAAACGTCGATTTTTTACCATGAGGTTGTGGTTGATAGATTATCACGCGTATTTGGCAATCTCACAAAGTTTATGCAGTTTCATTTTCGTGAACGATGGGGGGTGGATCAAAATCTTTACCTCGATAATATTAAAAAAAATGTCAAGTATATCAAATTGATTGTAGAATCCTGCCACGATGACATGGAGTCTTGGCAGCAATATTTGAAGCGCACACCACCATGCTGAAAATTTTGTAAAATTCGAAATTTCGGATAGCTGCGCTATCTACTCAGCCATCAGCTTTGGCGAGGATCTTTTCCTGTCTCAAACATCTCAAAAAGATCATAAAAAAGTCGAGCGACAGCACTGAAGTGGGTAGCAGAGCCTGAACTCGCGTAAGCTTTGGTCAGCTCCATGGCTCGTGCAAAACTTTCCTGACATTCTGATTCTTCAGGCGTCTTCAGTACCTTGACAAGACGTTCTCCGATTTCATTCTTCATAATATTCTTTTTAGACATTTTCCACATCCTTCAGCATGTTTTCGATGACGAGTAAGCCGCCCTGCCAGAAGGAAGGGTCGTTCAGGTCAATATTGAACGGGGCCAGTAATTCATAGGGTGATTTGCTGCCGCCTTCAGAGAGGAGGTTGATATATTGAGGAATAAAATCAGTTCCTTCATTTTGATATATCCGATAGAGGGCCAGAACCAGCAGTTCTCCAAAGGCATAGGAATAGACATAACCTGGAGTGTGGAGGAAGTGCGGAATGTATGACCACCATATCCGGTAATGGTCGCCTAAGGTAACCGTGTCTCCAAACATTGCCTGTTGGCTCTTCATCCACAGGGCCGAAAGCTCATCAGTTGATAGTTCGCCCTTGTCGCGGCGACTGCTATGAACCATATCTTCAAAACGGTTCATGGAAATCTGACGAAAGACAGTGGCAAATATCGATTCCAGCTTCTGGCAGATAAAGGCCCGTTTCTCGGCCGCATTGTCAAGCGTTTCGAGCTGCTTATGGAAAATAAGGAGTTCTGCAAAGACTGAGGCGGTTTCGGCAAGAACAAGAGGCGTGTCACTGTTAAAATAGCCTTTGTCTTTAGCGAGATATTGGTGGATTCCGTGTCCAAGTTCATGGGCAACCGTGGAAACATCACGGAGATTGCCTGTATAGTTAACCAGAACAAAAGGATTGGCATCCGGTACTGCCGGGTGAGCAAATGCTCCACCCCGTTTACCATCAAGCAGTGGGGCATGGATCCAGTTCTGTTCAAAAAAGAGGGTGGCTATATCTGCCATGTCCGGGGAAAATGCACGAAACCCATCAAGTACCATGTCCCGGCATTCCTGCCAGGAGACTAATTGATCTGGAAGAGTGGGAAGCGGTGCATAACGGTCATAATCATGGAGTTCAGTAAGGCCTAACAGTTCTTTTTTGAGTTTGTAATAGCGCTGGACTATATCGTAACGATCGGTGCAGCTGTTTACCAGGGCATCGACTGTTTGAGTTTCCAGTTCATTGGAAAGATTTCTGGCGCTGATCCATGATGGATAGCTGCGCAGCCGGTCATCGATCATTTTCTCTGCCAGGATAGTGTTGAAGATATGGCTGAGGATGTGGAGTTGGCCCTGCAAGCCTTCTGTGAGTTCCAGGGCGGCGGTTTTTCGTACTTCACGATTGGAATCGTACAGATCGGAAAGAACTTCCTCCTCACTCCTCTTGTTTTCTCCAAATTCGAGATGGCCCAGCAGCTTTTCAAAAAGTGTAAGCCAGCTGTCACGTCCCACGGGTGAGAGTTCCACCAGGAGAGTTTCTTCTGACTGGGATAATAGATGTTTTGCATATTTTCGCAGATTGGAAAGATAGTGGCGATAGGGGGCAATATCATCGGTCGCAAGCAGCCTGTCGGCAGATTCCTGATCCATCTTTGCCCATTCCAGATCAAAAAAAACAAGATCACGGTTTACCTGGCTTGCATCCTCTTTGCTTTTCTGCATAAAAGCGCCGGCTGCATCGTTTTTGACCTGGGTCACAAAATATAAAAATGCATAGGTATCAATACGACCAAGATTGGCTTGAATACGCTCCAGACGCCTGACGGATCTTGCAAAGAGTGCAGGATCGAGCTCTGAAAGCTTCCCCCTGCAATTTTCTTTCAGCAGTTCTGCCTCCTGCCTGCAGAGATCAAGATCATCCACAAGCAGTTCATCCTGCAGGGAGTCGTAGAGAATATCGAGATTCCACACCACCTCTGTGGTGCCGAGATCATTATTTATAGAGTTTGACATAGAGGGTACCCCTTGTGATGATGAGTAATTAGACTTGGCTATTGTTCCATAAATTCAACCAAGGTAAAAGAGGAAAAGAGCCAGTCTCTCTTTATTTTTTTCGCATTAATGCTGAGTTCATAAGCGTCGGTAAAGCGAGTGTCGTCTATTTTTCCCTTTAATCGAAGGGTGGCAATGATTTCAGCCCTGTCATTTTCAGGAAAGCTTATACCTGTATCATGAAAACTGAAGTGCGTGTCAGACAGCATTTTTTTCATCATGAGAATGTGATCCGTGAGTTTTTTAGTCTCAAATTCACGATCAATAGTAAGAGAATCAATATGGACTAAACATGGGTTACTGCAGAGTTTTGCAGCAAAAGCAGCTTTCTTCAATCTTGTGATAGCGCTTTCTTCAGGCGACGATGAAGTGTATTCGGCCAGTGACGTCAGGTTGTTGCTGATTTTTTTCTCATCATTTGGCAGAATGAGAACAACAGCAGCAGTTGTGAGCAGGAGCAGTAGAAGAAACAACAACTTCGTGTTCATAAGATAACACCTCCAACAATACGATCAATTTTTACCTGCCCGAAGCGATGGCGGGACATGACTGTTTCACGATTATCGCCTACAACATAGACATGATCCGGTGCGACTATTCTTGGCGTCAGATTCCATGCAGAACGATGGTGAACATAAGGTTCTTTGATCTGTTTTTTGTTAATATAAAGTATTCCTTCTCTAAATTCCACAGTGTCTCCGGGCAGGGCAACAACACGTTTCAGCAGCATCACACTTTGCCCTGTGAAACGAACAGTTACCACATCAAAACGCTCTATCTCTGAAAAAGAATATTTCATTCTCCAGCAGAAGCTGAAGGAACCATCATGGTATGCTGGTTCCATGCTATGCCCTTCAATATGCAGGGGGATAAGGAGGTAGCTGAAGATGAGATAACAGCTGAGCCCAAGGAACAGAAGGCGGCGGAGGTATCTTTTGTTGAGTGACGGGAAGAAAAATTGTCTTACTCTGTTAGAGATATCCATCCAGCCCATCCTGGTCAAACGTTGTGAAAAATTCTCGGGCAGGGTTTTGAGAAACTTTGGTATCTGTTCCCATGAAGGTCACTGTATCCGCAAGGCGGCGTGCCTGACTGATGTTGTGGGTGACGAGAATGAGCATCCGATTTTCTTTTTTCAGCTGGATGATGATTTGTTCAACCTGATGACTGTTATGCGGGTCAAGGGATGAGGTCGGTTCATCAAGCAGGATAACATCAGGTTTTACAGCAATGGCCATGGCCATGCAGAGGCGTTGCTTTTCTCCAGATGAAAGGCGCAGTGCATTGGATCTGCTGAGATGTGTGAGTCGCACTGCTTCAAGTACCTTCTGTACCCGTTTAAGACGATGAGTTTTTGTAATATTACGCAGTTTAAGGCCATACTCCACATTTTGATGAACACTGTGGTTGAACAGGCCGTCAGGTCGGGGAACCAGGACAATATTCTGTCTGGTTTTCAAGTTTGGGGTGATGGCATTTCCGTTTGCAGATAGCAGGATTTCTCCTTTATCAGGAGTGTCAAGTAGAGCAAGAAGTCGCAGGAGCGTCGTTTTGCCACAGCCGTTCGGGCCAAGGATGACATGAAGACCAGCATTGGTGAAATGGAGGTCAAGGTCAAGAATAAGGCGTTTACTGTGGAATCTTTGAATATTTTTAGCGTGAAATGTTATCATTATTTTCTTCCCATTCGCTGAAAAGCATACAATGCAGCGTTTACGAGAAAAGAGAGGCTAAGAAGAATGATTCCAAGGGCAATGGCCAACTCAAAGTCACCTTTATCAGCCTCCATAGCTATGGCTGTGGTCATGACCCGGGTGTGGTGCGCAATGTTACCACCCACCATCAGCACGGCTCCCACCTCAGCCATCACCCGACCAAAGGCAGCGGCCACTGCTGCCATGATGGCGTATCTCGCATCGCCGAATACTGCAAGTAGCGCCTGAAACTCGGTGGCCCCTAAGCCGCGTGCTGTGTCGCGCACCGGTTGACCGGTTGCGGTGATTGCAGCGTGGCTGAGTGCGGCAACAATGGGGGTGGCGAGGATGGTCTGAGCAATAACCATGGCTGTTGGGGTGTAGAGAAGACCAAGAAACCCCAATGGGCCGCTTCGTGAAAGAACAACATAGAGCAGCAGACCAAGCACCACAGGCGGTAGACCGGTTAGAGTGTTGAGGATGGGAATAATCAGCCCCTGGCCGGGGATTTTTCGGATCTCAAGGAGCAGGGTAAGGCCAAGGCCGAGGATTGTGGCAATCAGGATACCGACACAGGTGACCCGGAGACTGAGGAAAACAATTTCAAGAAGATCCGCGTCAAGATGAACAATGAGAAGGAACGCTTTGTTCAGGGTGTTTGTCAACAAGAAATTACTGTCCTGCGTTGGGAGTGAAAAGGACATTGCCCAACTTGTCCCTGAACGCAGCAATTGCCTGCTGGCCGGCAGGGGAGGTCAGCCATATAACAAAATTCATGGAAGAGCGGTAATCAACATGGGGATGTTTGTTCGGGTTCACAATCATCACACCGTACTGATTGAAGAGACTCGGATCACCTTCGAGGACAATCGCCAGATCCAGTTTGTCCTGATCCTCTATGGAGTACCAGGTTGCCCTGTCGGAAATGGTGTAGGCCTGTTTTTCCGCGGCAATACGAAGGGTTTTAGCCATACCCTGGCCCACGGAAAGGTACCATTTGTTGCCTCTGTCAGGCATTTGTCCAGTGCCTGCCCAAATCCTGTTTTCTTTCATATTGGTACCGGAATTATCACCTCGTGAAACAAAGTTTGACCCTGCTTCACGGATTTTTTTGAATGCGTCAATGACCTTATCTGTTCCTGTTATTCCTGCAGGATTGTTTTTGGGACCAAGGATGACAAAGTCATTGTACATGATCGCTTCCCTGTCAATAAAAAAACCTTCTTCCACCAGTTGTTTTTCCAGCTCTTCTGCATGAACCAGAACCACATCCACATCTCCTTTCTGGCCTAATTTTAATGCAGCACCAGTACCCACTGCAATGACCTGCACATCAATACCCGTCTCTGCAGTAAAAATTGGCAGCAGGTAATCCAGCAGACCGGAATTCTGGGTTGAAGTGGTGGATGCGCATTTAATGGTATCACCAGCGTGCAGGACAGCTGGCAGGAGAACAAGTATGAGTATGAGCGAAAGAATATTTTTGTGCATGGTTTTTTTGTGAATTGGTAGTAATTGAAAGGCTGATAGCTTTTACATAGAGTGGAAAACTGCAGTCAGCTATTATGGGGAAGATTAATCCGGATTTCTATGGTGTTCATGTCTTTATTTCCGAGTTTCAGGGAACCCACAAGACCCTTGACTGTCCCGGCAAGAGCATCCTGAACAAAATCTTTCATTGGCACACGGTTGCCATTGACCAGCAGAGTAGTGTGATCTCCCTCCTTAGCAGCATCTTGAAGGAATCGTTTTTCAATAAATGAGGTAATCTCTGCTGCCTCATTCAGGCGGAAGATATAGTCACCACTGACTTTTTCATCACTGGCCACGGCGATTACACCGCTCACCTGGTCACGCAGGAGTTGTTTGCTATTACGAAAAACCTCAATTTTGGCTACTTGTCGCGCCTTTTTGAACCCCTCACCAATGACGATGTCCACTTCCGGGAAATAGCGGTACGCCAGTGTTGTGAGGGACTGGCCGCTGTTATCCGTCATCATCACCATTTGATCCGGGGCTACCAGCATTACGGCGTCTGCCCCGGCCATGCGGTGGGTGTCCGTATCAGTACCAGGCGTATCAAAAGCAATCCCTGTCTCTTTGGTGGATTTGATGACTGCGACCTGGTAGCCAAGTTGTTTCAAATGGCGCACGACCTCGGAGGCCAGTGTGGTCTTACCGGAGTCATGCCAGCCGATGAATGTAACAATAGGTACCATAATGGCAGAGATATAACGTTTTTTTTGAGAAAAAACAACATTATGATTCATCAGAACCGTGCAATAAAAACAAGTTTACCGGATCAGGGTTTGTACCTGCTGTGCAGTATATCGATTTCCTCCTGCGATTTATAGCCGCTGATCATACTTCCAAGTGAGCCGGCAATGGCAAAAAGTGACATGTAGAGGTGGACAAGAAAGAGAGCAGTCAGGGCAGCGCCGAGGAAGTTGTGGATGATGACCATGAGGCGGAGATTATCAACGGAAGCCTGAAAATTCCAGAGGAAGTACCCTGTGTAGGCCATTACAAAACCGCCGAGGGTAGCCAGCCAGAACCACATTTTCTGCCCCGCATTGAACTTGGCGGCAGGGACAGGACTCTTTTTTTTGCTTAAATAGCCGCCCATGATAAAGAGCCATTTAATGTCGCATAGCGCGGGCAGCATGTCTTTCAGCCACATCAGGAACATGGGAACCGCACTGATGGTGAAAATAATGGCTGCCAGGATATGGACAGACCGTCCGTTGCGAATGACAGCACCGCCACCAAGCATCTTGCCGAGTATTACCAGCAGCCCGGTGATGACGAGCAGAGAAAAAGAGATTGCTGCCAACCAGTGAATGATCCTGGCAAAGAGGTTGAAATAATAGACCTGCGGACCGGAGTGATCAAACTTTTTTGGACCGATTGCCAGATAGTGAAAGAAAAAGATAACCGGGACAAGGGTCACAACCAGAAGAAAAATTCTGCTGAACAAGTTGGCCTGCAGGCTGGTGAAGAGTTCACCATACTGTTGCCAGTCACCGGTAAAAATTTCATTAAACTGCAAGTAGGCAGCTGTGCTCGGCCCGGCATCAATGGAAGTAACAAGTGCCGGGTCGGTTCCTGCGTACACGACTGCGGCAAGCATCCCGGTTGCTGCAATAGAAGCGGGAATGAGTATACGTTTCATGGGTACCTCGTGGAGAAAAGAGGAGTTCGCTTGAAGGCTGAAGACCCAAAAATATGAGTCCTCAGCCTGTCCACCTATTTCGTAACTTCAGGTGATAGCTGTTAATTTCCCTAACTGCTGTCCTGTAACTGTTTAGGGGTGCTCCTGAATAGTTACCCTATTTCTTTTTATAAGCTCTGTCCCAGCCCCAGGCATTTGCACCGGAGCCACGGGTAAAAACCCTTTCCCGATAGACATCGGCGACCACATCCGCATCTCCTGCCATCAGTGCTTTGGTTGCACACATGGCGGCGCAGAGCGGCACCTTGCCCTCGGCAATTCGATTCTGGCCGTACAATTTTTTCTCCTCCTTGCTGTGGGTCTCTTCCGGACCACCGGCACAGAAGGTGCACTTGTCCATGGCACCGCGTGCGCCAAAGACCTGGCCGCTTGGAAACTGTGGTGCGCCAAATGGGCAGGCCATGAAGCAGTAGCCGCAGCCTATGCATGTTGTTTTGCTGACCAGCACGATACCGTCATCACGCTGGTAAATCGCATCCACCGGACAGACAGCGATGCATGGAGCATCGGAGCAGTGCATGCATGCCACCGAGATCGATTTTTCACCCATCTCGCCTTCATTAATAGATATAACCCGGCGACGGTTAACGCCAACCGGAATATGATGCCCTTCCTTACAGGCAAGAACGCAGCCATCGCAGGCGATGCAACGTTCCACGTCACAGAGAAATCTCATTCGTCCCATTGTTTATCCTCCTGTATTCATAACTGTTCAGAGGTGCCGCAGGTTCGCGCAGCGTTCCTATCCGCTATAGCAGGCTATGCGGACAGGAGTGATGTGCGGAGATGTGGTGCCTCCGGGCAGTTTAAGCTTTGCTGATTTTACATAGACCGGTTTTTGTTTCCTGCATCTGGGTCACAATATCGTAGCCATAGTTGGTGACTACATTTGCTGATTCGCCAAGTGCATAGGGAACAGTTCCTTCCGGATAGTTGTCGGCCAGTGATCTTCCCTCAAGGTAGCCGCCAAAATGGAACGGCATCCAGATGGTGTGCTCATCGATCCGTTTGGAGACTTTCGCTTTGACCTTGATTCTTCCTTCGTTGGGGGACTCAACCCAGACCATGTCACCATTGCGAATACCGTAGTTGTTAGCGGTCTTAATGTTGATTTCAAAGAACATTTCGGGTTGGAGTTCCGCCAGGTACTTGTTGCTTCTGGTTTCCGCTCCACCACCCATGTATTCAACCATACGACCGGTGGTCAGGATCAGTGGGAATTCTTTGACCCATTCCGGCTTCTGTTCACTCTTGAAGCGGGTGAGCAGTCGATAATGTTTAGGCTGATCCTCATAGGTCGGAAATTTGGCAATAAGATCAGGCCGGGGAGAATGAAGCGGTTCACGGTGAATCGGTACCTGATCCGGGAAGTTCCAGACCACACAACGTGCCCTGGCATTACCAAAAGGAGCCTGACCGCGTTTAATGGCCTCTTTCAGGGTTTTCTGGGAAAGATCGGTTTTCCAGTTGGTTCCTGGCACAATGTCTTTGAATTCCGGATAACCTCCTTTTACCTGGCTGCCCGGATTATACACACCTTCTGCTGCCAGTTGATTTTCCTTGCGGCCGCTGGAGTCATATGTTTTTTCAACACCGAAGCGGTTTCTAAAGGGCAGGCCGCCTTTGGCCACAGTTTTGGACACGTCATAAAGGATAGGTGTACCAGGATGTTCTTCCGTCCAGCATGGCCACGGCATACCGTAGTAGTCACCATCACAGGGGCCGCCTTTGGCCTGCATGTCTTCAATGTTAAAGGTATGCCAGTTGTCAGTGTGCTTCTTGATACGTTCCGGGGTCTGACCATTGTAGCCAATGGTCAATGATCCTCGGCCAAGCTCCAGGGTGATATCTTCAGGTACCTGTTTGATGTTTTTATAGAATTCATCAGCAAAGCCAAAGCGTTTGCACAATTCGGCCATGATCCAGTAATCGTCACGGCAGTCATGTACAGGATCAACCACCTTGTAGCGCCACTGAATCTGCCGCGAGGTGGAAGTGGTACTGCCCGAGGTTTCGTACTGGCTGGAAGAGGGCAGCAGGTACACATTGTCCTGTTCGCAGGCTGCTGCGGTGATGGTCGGGAAGGGATCAATAATAACTGCCAGGTCCATCGTATCCAGTGCTTTTTTTAATTTATGAAACTGGGACTGGGAGTTGGAGGCACAGCCCCAGAAGATAACGGATTTTAACGGGGTGTACTGGTCAATTTCATCTTCCTGGTTTACGCCATCATACCAGCGGGCCAGGGTAAAGCCCTTTTTACCCATGTACTCTTTGTCTTTGAAACGTCCGAGCATCCATTCGTAATCAACATCCCAAACTCGGCACCAGTGCTTCCAGGAGCCTTCTTTCAGGCCGTAGTATGCCGGCAGTGAATGGGACAGCACGCACATATCAGTGGCACCCTGCACATTGTCATGACCGCGGAGGATATTTGTTCCTCCCCCGGAAACGCCCATGTTGCCCAGTACCAGCTGCAGGATACAGTAGGCCCGGGTATTGCTGCTGCCAATGGAATGCTGGGTTCCACCCATACACCAGATCACGGTTCCCGGTCGGTGAGTGGCCAGCAGTTTGGCGATATGAAGAAGCTGTTCCGGAGGAACGCCGGCAACATCTTCCACCACCTCCGGGGGGTAATTCTTTGCTACGTCCCGCATTTCATCAAAACCGGAGACGCGGGTTCTGATGAACTCCTTGTCGTGCCAGTCATTTTCGATAATGAGGTTGATCAGACCCATGATAAAGGCAGTATCAGAGCCGGAGCGGATGCGAACGTAGTCGGTTGCCTTTGCAGCAGTCCTTGTGAATCGTGGATCAACAACAATAACAGGGGCGTTGTTTTTCTCTTTAGCGTGAAGAATATGCTGCATGGCTACCGGATGGGCCTCAGCTGCATTGGAGCCGATGAAGAAGATCAGTTTGGAGTGACGGATATCATTGACGCTGTTGGTCATGGCACCGTAGCCCCAGGTGTTGGCAACACCGGCAACAGTGGTCGAATGGCATATTCTTGCCTGGTGATCAATATTGTTGGTGCCCCAGAAGGCCGCGAGTTTGCGCTGCAGGTAGGCCATTTCCGTGGAAACTTTGGCGCTGCCGTTCCAGTGTACTGCATCCGGCCCGTCATTATCCCGGATGGCAAGCAGTTTTTGGCTTACCTCGTCAAGGGCCTGATCCCAGGAGAGTTTCTGCCATTTCCCGTTCACTCGTTTCATGGGCCCCTTGAGACGTTTTTCGCTGGTGACCATGTCGATGGCGCTGGCCCCCTTACAGCAGTGTCCACCGCGGGAAAGAGGGTGGTCCTTGGCTACTTCCTGGCGAACCCAGACACCGTTCTGTACTTCGGCAATGATACCACAGGCAACGGAACAGTGAGTGCAGATGGTTTTGACTTTTTTACTGCCCGGATATGGATCTTTAAGCGCACTGTCTGCAGCCATTGCCTTGCGGGTAAATTTAGTTGTCATGGCCGCACCGGTTAAGGCGGCTGTGGCAGCAGAGATTTTCAGAAAAGACCGTCTGGCCAGTTTTGGATTCAAACTCACCCTGGTGGATTTAGAGTCTGCAATGTGTGTGCTGCGGACTTTCTTTTGAGCCATCTTGTTCCTCCCTTAAGGGTATCGGTACGAATTATCTAAGTGACTTGTAGTAGTCTTTAAAATCTTCTGATTCCCGGTAAAGGATTTCATCTGTTTTCCGGGCAGTGTCCTGTTCTTTTGCTTTTATTGTTCCTGCACTGAAGGTTGCTGCTGCAATAGCGGAACCGGTCATGAGTGTTTTAAGAAACGAACGCCTGTCTGCATCATCCTTTTTCATTGCCTGACCTCCTTTGTTTAAGGCTGCGATGGTGTTGATCATACTTATAATTTTATTTCCATCAATCCCTGTTCAAGATCGAGATATCCATTTAAAAATACGGCACATGAGAGATAAAAGTCTGCCTGTGTGTTACTTGCTAATTGTTTTTTCATGGCCTGGGCCATGGGCTGGAGAAACATGGTAATCAGCTCTGCCTGCTGCTCTTGTGTCCCTTCGGTCTCTGCATCTTTCTCTATCAGTGTTGCCAGGGCATCAAGCATTAAGACCAGATGGTCTTCCGGTTCTGTTACATCGTTTTCTTTTACCAGGCTGGCATCTTTGAAGAGTTGCCGGTACTGCACCAGCGAGGGGCCAAAGCTTTTTCCATCCAGGTAGTGGCTTGCGTTCAGCTCAACAGGTTGTTCATTGTATGGATCAACAAAAAGGGCGTAGTACTCTTCCTTAATGTCTTCCAGACTTTTGCTTGCCAGCAGGTGCTGCAACTGTCGCGCTCCTTTGTCCAGTTCGGGCTGGATTTTGTTTTCGGCAAGTGCTGTAAATATGCCGCGCCACCGGCTCATACGTTCGGCGTCAGGTTCCTGGGCGAAGAATGATTTTAACAGATCAAGCAATCGCAGCCGGACACGGAGTACCTGTTTCTCTTCGTTTACACTCATGGCTGCTGTCCTTCAAACAGGCGGATAACCCGGCATGTGTCGCAGTAGGCCAGGAGTTCCGGGTCAAAGTTTTGGGGTGATTTTTCAGCAAGAAGCAGGCGAACCCGATCCAGACTCTTCAGTGTACCGAAAATTTTACCGCAGTCTGCACAACGGGCCGGCTCTGCCCGGCTCAACTCTTGAGCCTGAAAAAAGTCACTGTTGAGTTCCAGGCCGTGTTTGCTGCTGAGAGCATTTTCAGGACAAATGGCAATGCAACTGCCACACTGGACACAGTGCGATGCATTTGATATCAGGGCGAAATGTTCTTCATTTGCCTGCAGGGCCTCAATGGAGCAACAGGAGAGGCATGCAAGGCATTGGGTGCAGCTGTCTTCATCGCAGAGAATAGTACCAAATGTACTGAAAGATTCGCCTGTCAGTGTGGCTGGTGATGGGGGCTGGTCTTCCAGCAACGTGGCCAGAAGAAGTGCCAGAGTTGCTCGTCTGTTTCCCTGATCTTTAATCACTCTATGGCGGACAGATTGGACATCCACTGGCTGGCTGAGGATTGCAGAAAGCTTCTCCGGATCAGCGACCTGAACAACTGATTCGTCACCCCCGAGAGAGGCAAGTATCTGATTTGTCTGGTTGGCCTGTTCTGTGAAAGTACTGCCTTTTTCTTCCTGTTCGCTGGTGAACAGTATAATGCGCCTGGCTCCAGCCCCATACAGGGTAAGCATGTGCATGGAAGTCAAGGCGTCCGGGTTCGGGTATTCCAGGAAAAAGGTTGAGGAAAAACGCTCTGTTCTGTTTTTCCACCAGAAACGGTGCAATTGCGTTTCATCGCCGATGACAATGGTTTTGGTGTCCGACACATCAAGCTCGGCCCAATATCCAAGGAACTGCTGATCGCTGAAACGTAAATACTGCAGGGCACCTGTGGGACAGATGGCAATACAGTTGCCGCACTCAGTACAGCGCTGCTGGTCGATTTGTACCCCATCTTCAGTCAGGCTAACGGCCTGTTCCGGGCAAACTTCAGCACATCTGCTGCAGCCGGTTCTGTGTGGAGCAAGGTACTGACAGATTGAATTGTTGCAGCTGACAACCTCGTCCACTAAATATTCACCAATACTTGTAAACAGTCGGGGGAGTTCACTCTCACTGTAGATCCGTGAGCTTTCCTGCGGAAGATCAATTGCAACATTGTCAAGTACCAACAGGGCCGGCGAAGATATCTTTCTCTGTTCAATACCATGGAGATCGAGAGCATCATGGGCACAGATGACAACACATTCTTTACAGAGTGTACAACGGGAAAAATCGAGAAAAAGCTGTTCCGAGAGGCAGTCTTCCGGGCATACTGCGCCGCATGCACCGCAGTAGGTACAACGCTCTGTCAGGATTGGTGCTTTTACCTGGTAGCTGATCAGGCATTCTTTTTCAGAGCAGTCTAGTTCCAGCTTGTGTGCTGTGGTCAGTTCAGGATGATAGTCCTTCAACAGCAGGGGCTGGAGATCCAGCAGGCTGCCATAGGTATCAATAAAAGAATAGAGCTTGTCCTGATTGTCAGCCAGCACAACAACACGGGCATCCAAGGCCAGGGAATAGCTGCGAAAGCGTGTACCTGTGTGCCGGGAAAGTTCGACTGATGCGATCTGATGCAGTGCAGCAGCACTGAAATTGCCAAGGTCACTGTTAAGCTGCAGGGTCGGTGACAGGGGAAATGAAGAATCGGGATGGATTGAGGGGAATCCTCCGGCCAGGAGAATATCCTGATCAGAATAACCCGGGCAGGAAAAGGCTGTTCCTGGACGCAATGAAGTGGGAGCAGAGGAAAAAGTTGTACTTGCACCTTTGCCGTAGCACAGCAGATGGGCGGAGTATTCGTTCATGTAAGGCGTTCCCTCCAGAGACGGCTGCCGAATTAATATGGCAGAATCAGCATTGATCAATATACCACAGGATATCAATATGTCCTACGAATAAATACAGAAACGATCAAGAACATCTCGACAGATTTGTGTCGGGATGTTCTTGGCGTGGCTCAATTAATCACTCTTCGAGTCCAAGTCCTTTGCGTTTGAGTTTAATCCGTTCGTCAATGAGATCAGCGGCTTTGAATGGATCGGGTTCTATACAAAAGCAGGCACCAACCAGGTCGTCAAGTCCACTGAGTGCCAGGTTGGTAACAATTGGAGACCCAGTAATATTGGGTGGATGGCCAAGATGGGTGTAGATACCGGATGCAACAGCATAGGTTCCTATGGTTGCAGCTTTCTCAGAATACCATTCCGGTGATGAGGCGGCCAGCGGCAGGTCGGAAATGGATACTCCTATTTCATTGGCAAGTAATGCTGCCAGTTGCAGGATTCTTGCATTATCGACACAGCTGCCCATGTGAAGGACCGGCGGAATGCCGAATGCAGCACATATCTCTTTGAGCCCCGGCCCTGCCTGTTCAATGGACTCGGGAACAAGGAGACCGGCTTTTCCGGCAGCTGTTGTCACACAACCGGTAACAATGACCAGGATATCTTTTTTAATGAGTTCGCGAGTCAGATTCACGTTGCAGTAATCGTGGTTATATTTCGGGTTGTTACAGCCAACGATTCCCACAACCCCTCGAATCTTGCCAGCCTTTATTGCATCAATGAGCGGCGTCAGTGAACCGCCGAGCGCATCAAGCAGAGCTTCGTTGGAAAATCCGGTTACAATCTCCACTGGATCGCTGGGAATTTCAACACGATCCGGGTTGCGCATGCCATAACGTTCAATTGCCATTCGTACAACCTTACGCGCCTGCTCCATACCGTTATGCATTTCAAATTTTACATGCTCAGCTCCTGTAAACCTGGCTTTATCGGCAGTGGTGATCATTTTGGTGTGATAGCAGTTGCCCACCTGCACCAGGCTTGGCATGATACATTGGTAGTCGACAACAATGAGCTCGACTGCTCCGGTGACAATTGCCAGTTCCGTCATGAGGTGATTACCGGCCATGGGAATGCCCTTACGCATCATCAGCTCGTTGCCAGTGCAGCAGAGACCGGCAAGATTGATTCCTGCGGCCCCCTTTTCTTTTGCAAGATCGATCAGTTCCTGTTCATTGACGGCTTCCAGGATTTTTTCAGAAACAATCGGATTATGACCATGAACCAGGATATTGATCTGATCCTTTTTTAAAACACCTAGATTTACCATGGCCTTGCGTGGGGAGGGCGTTCCAAAGAGAATGTCCGAGACCTCGGTGGCAATCATTGATCCTGCCCAGCCATCACCAAGACACATTCGTGCCCCCTGCAGCATGGTATTGGCCGCATCATTGTCACAGCCCATGTGGGTACGATGCATCATCTCTGTGATTTCACGATCCACACCGCGCGGCATGATACCAAGTTTTTTCCAGCTTTCCCGTTGTTTCTCAGGTACCCGGCAGATAAAACCTACATCTTCACGTTTACTGCCAAAACTTTCAAAAAATTCATCGGCCAGGTCTTTTGCAACATCCAGTATCTCCCGCCCTTCCGTTGCAATGCCAAGCTCATCGGCTATACGCAGCATCTTTTTTTCATCTTTAATGTGATAATCTTTGGTTTTGCCATGGGCAACGGCATGAAATGCTTCGATGCAGTCACGGCCATGATCTGAGTGGCCTGCTGCTCCGCCTGTCAGAAAACGCCCGAAGTTGCGGGCAACAATAACATCAGCATCAGCACCACATACGCCAAGAGGTGCTTTTTTGCTGATCCGGCATGGCCCCATGGTGCAGATACGGCAGCAGACACCTGATTCTCCGAATTTGCAATGGGGAGTCTGCTGTTCCAGTCTGTCCCAGGCTGTCTCAACTCCATCACGTTCTGCTTTGCGCAGCATTTGATGGGCATCTTCCCACATGCTCATATCTTCAATGGTTCTTGTTTTTTCAGTCATGTGAACTCTCCTTTATGAATAGTATGTCGATCTGGCGTAAGATAATTTTTAGCCATAAATAGTATTGATTGCATATGAAGCTCAGCCAATTCTACATAATACATTACTTATCCATTAATGAAGAAAGAAAAAAGGAATATCCTTAGAATGTCATCCCCGGCTAGCGCCTTGTGAAATGAAATGTGGAGATGAAGAGATGTGTGAATGTAAATGTGTAAATGGGGTCAAAAGGAAATGGAAGAAATGGAAATGGGAAATGGGGTCAGAGGTGGGGTCAAGTCTCATTTTGATTATTTATGGTGTTTGTGATAGGGTCACTTTATTATGAGCAGACCATTACGTATTGCATACCCAGGGGCCTGGTACCATCTAATGAATCGAGGTCGCAGGGGGGAT
>JAYEOK010000121.1:0-3571 GCA_034722915.1 Thermodesulfobacteriota bacterium
TTCCGGTCATAAATGTGCTACAGGTTCAGTCGATTTTATATATTCACAACCGCAGCGTAGCTGGCTACGTGAGGATTGTGAATATATAAAATCGGCTGAAGATGTGGTGCAGTTACGAATTGGAAAGCCCAAGTTATTTTTTACCGAACCCTTACTCCCTAATTCCTGTCATAAAAAACAAGAAAGATGTTCAGGTTATTTAATGTACGTTCCTTAGTAAATTGCAAATACCACCAAGGTACTTATCCCGGCTTTCCCGTTCATCACCGGGGTTAGTTTTTTTCACTATTACATGGATTTGCGACGTTATCCCTTGTTTGGTTGCCGGAAGTATAGGGTGATACCTTAATGAGCTTTTGGTGTCAGGAAAACTTTTGGAACCAATGCCAGACACACCGCTATATAAGGGGGTTGAGAGTTCTGTTGAAAGTTTTCCTGGCACCTAAGTTGCTGAATGAAATTACTAGGAGGCTGTCCGAGAATGCCCTTTCTCCCCAACTCTTCGTTATTTAGAAAAAATAATGCTCAGAATATCAACTATATGCCTGCGCTTATTTTTTAAAAATGCCTCGATTTGAGAAGAAATGTCTATTCTCGGACAGGCTCCTAGAGAAGTGACATTGGTGTCATGTGAACTTCCCGTAAGTCAAGAGTTCTGAATATAATGAGACCAGCTCAATTGAAATCTGACAGACAGTGTCTGCCAAATCTTTGACTACTCGTCGGTGTGTCCAATAGTAAAACTAACACCGGTGATGAACGGTAAGCCGGCACTCTTTTCAGTACCCCCTCGAGGGGTATAAGTGCCTTGGTGGTATGTCTAACTTGCTAACGTTAATCGAACTTTTCATTTTCTTGTTTTTCATAACAGCTTTCGAGGAGTAAGGCACTGATTCCCGAGACAGTGTTTCGGAATTTTGTTGACATACAGCAGCCCTTTACTTAATAATATAAACAGAGACGGGTAAATCCTGTTATGTGCCTGGGGCGTTCCCTTCCATCGGTTGGCTAAAACCCTGGGATTATCGGCATAACAGGGGCCGTCTTTTTTTATTTCTTCTTTATGACAGGTACTCTGTTTCATAAGTAATCTTTGACCGAAATACCCGGTACCATTCATGGTCATTCCGTTCATATTTTCTGAAAATCCCCCAACAGAATAGATCCACAGCCTGTGATCCTGCATTTTCGTGGGAACGCTCATGGTAAATGTTCAGTGGTACCTCAAGAGGCAGTAACGCTTCGAGCTGATTTGCTACGTAATTATTAAAATCGGCAATCTCATCCTTGTTTTTGCTTTTATCAATGACCAGTGTCACCGCATTGCCCGGACTGCTTAAATCAACTTTCTGCAAAAAAAAAGAGCCAGAAAGTTATACAGTTTTTTCTTACCCACCGGGGATTGCAGGTTGCCATAAACTCTTTTCTTATTCAAGGCTATCGTGTAAATCCGCCAGCCTTCATCGGGACATTGCCGAAAAAAGTATTCTTTCACTGCTATGGTATTCTAAAGTTAATGCACTCAGCATTTCATTCCACAACACAGAAAACCGTGGTACGTCCCCTGTAATTATTATTTGATTCGAATTAAAAGCATCACTATAAACACAGGTAATCAAGAAATCACTAGGATAAATCTCTCTAATTCCCAGGCATCCAAAGGTTAGGACACTTCCCGATAGGGCCAGATTGACAGAGTTCCGGTTGAGGGGAGGTATGTTGACTCCCGAAAGGGCCCTGAAGCAACCTTTTAAAATGAGGCTGTAAGCACTTTACTTCAACCACGAAAGAGGCTTTCGTTTGTGGTGAAAGCAGGAAACAATCAAGATTCCAGAAACACAGGGAAGAAATATTATTGAATAAGGGAATCTCCGAAGAATTACATGGCGATATTCATCCTCTATTTGTGGATGTGCAAGGGGCATCCGTATGGCCAATTCCACCGCAACCTCAACCGCACGGGCAAATTCATACCCTAAACCTGGAGAACATGATTCATACCAATCCTGAGCCTCAAAGATCTCCTGTTCTGCTTCCGGCCGAAAAATTACTTGCATCAACAATTATCTGCGAAAAAGTTTTGACCGAACTTCTTCCCAAGGGATTCCGGAAGTAGGATCTGCTTTATGGGCATCCCGGCGACGATCCAGTTCTACCAGTTCTTTCTCGGTGAGTTTAAGGGTACCATGAGAGTCAGACGGCACTGTCGCTATAGTGTCCCAGATATCTTCAACAAGTTGAATCCTCTCGGAAATTGGCATTTTTTTTACATCTTCCATCAGAGTACTCATATATCCACCTTATTATCTTGGGAGAAAATGACGAATGATTTGAATTCATAGCAACAGTATAGCAATGGGGATGTTGTTTGTCATCTGTGTTCCACTCAGTTTGGGGTAAGGGGAGGTATGTTGACTATTCAGATTAGAGGCTCACAGCCTATATACGTAATAGATCCTGATTTTTCTTTTAAATTGTAATGTTATCTGACTATAGTTTTTGTCATTTAATACCTCGATGTCAAGTTTTTCCTCCTAAAAAAACAGAACATCTAACAAGCGCACGGTGTTTGTTTTGTTGTTTTATTGATAAGGCTTTTATGGATGCTTATTGTTATAGAACTCACTCGGAGGATAGGGCAACGCTGAGGAGCGACCCGAGCGCCGTAGTGAGTGACCGAAGAATGGGAGGCTGAGCTATCTGGCTCGGCCTCTCTTTTTCCCATTCTTTGGTCCCTAATGCGTTAAACCTACCTATGGCGAGCGTAGCAAGCCACAATTTATTATGATCGTATAAAATTTCCTTTTAGTAGCATGTGTCTAGGTTAGCCAATCATAGGTCGGCTCTACAGCTTAAGGCTTACTCCAACTGATTGAAATAAGTTTTTTTGCATTACCTTTTCCATAGACCGGAAATAATCCCGCTGCGCTTTCAGGTTTAACAACTTGCTGTAACGCTGGGTTGTCTAGATTTTTGAATGGCCAAGTAATTCCTGAATAGAAACAATATCTGCATCGGCATAAGAGGCATAATGCCGACAACCGTAGTATGCCGACAGCAGTTTCTTTACAATCCTACCCAGCTATAATTAAGGTGAACACCAGGTTGATGGATGAGTTCCTGAGTTTCTGTGATATCATGAGCCGTTGCAGCCAGGGGAGGGAATGTTTAACCTCGTCCCGGAAAATCAAGTCATTGCTGAAGGAGTACAGATCAGTAAGATAGTAAGAAGGGTCTCGTGACTATTTGTACTGTAAGGATATGTAAGAAAATAAGTGTTATAAGATTGCTCAGGATCTTAGCCCGCATCGTAGCCCAACTTTGCGCCAATCATTCCCAAACTCCTCTGAAAGGCCTACTTCTCACTACATAAAAAAACGACAACTTCGCTAATACAGTCACATAGCTGGTCTAAAAATAAAGTAGTGCCATAATCGTAATTTCAGGCTGGACTAAGTCGGGTTTTTATGTCACACTCCCTACATGTATATTCGAAGAACATCCATAAAAAGTAGAAAAGATGGTGGACAATATTACACCTATCGTCTTGTTGAATCCCAACGTATAGGGA
>JAYEOK010000122.1:0-14210 GCA_034722915.1 Thermodesulfobacteriota bacterium
TGTATATTCAACCTCCTAACTTTAAAGCCTTTTTCGTTTTCTTGTTTTTTATGACAGGAATTAAGGAGTAAGGCACTAAAACTGTTAACGACCTTTAGACTTCATCCTCAATACTCATTTCCGTTTCCAAAAACAACATTACAACTTTCATTCACATAGGTGAAGATGGAGCTGGCTTCTTCCTCTGCACCAAGAAGGTCTTTACGAAGGGGAGCGAAAATCTGGCGGCCCAAGCCGTAACGACTCTGTTCAAGATTCGGTGCAGCATAATCCCGGTCAACCAGCTCTTTATTGTCGACACCTAATTCGAGAACATTGTTTCGGGCATCCATGCGAATGATATCTCCATTCTGAACTTTGGCCAGCATACCTCCACAAAATGCTTCCGGAGTGCAGTGAATGGCAAAGGGAACTTTACCTGATGCTCCGGACAGCCGACCATCGGTAACCAGGCCGACGTTGTATCCACGATCCATGGTGATGGAGAGATAAGTGATTAATTTATGAAGTTCCGGCATACCATTGGCCTGGGGCCCCTGAAAACGGACCACTGCCACCAGATCCCGGTTCAGCTTGTCTCCTTTGAATGCCTCTTCCAGTTCATGCTGGCTGTTGAACACCATGGCCGAGGCTTCCACCAAGGTATTTTCACCATCGGCCAGGGATGAAATCTTCATAATTGCCCGGCCCATATTTCCTGATAAAACCTTGATTCCACCCATGGCAGCAAAGGGTTTATCGACTCTGGCAATGACATCCGGATCACCTGCCTCATGGGGGCCATCTTCCCACACAACCTTTTCGCCTTCAAGCTCAGGTTGCTGAAGATACCTGTTCAGACCAGTACCGGTAACAGTCTGGACGTCCTCGTGCACCAGTCCACCCTTGAGCAGTTCCCTGATGAGCAGGGACATTCCGCCAGCCTGCTGAAAAGAGTTGGTGTCACTTGGGCCATTGGGATAGATACGGACCAATAACGGCACCACAGCCGAGAGCTCGGAAAAATCATCCCAATCGATACGGATACCGGCTGCCCTGGCAATTGCTACCAGGTGCATGGTTTCATTGGTGGAACCACCTGTGGCAAGCAATCCGACCATGGCGTTGACCACAGATTTTTCACTGATCACATGGGCCAAAGGGGTATATTCATCACCAAGGTGGGTTATGGTCGCAACCCGTTTTGCTGCTGCACTGGTCAGACCATCACGTAATTTTGTTCCGGCGTTGACAAAGGAGGCACCAGGAAGATGCATGCCCAGCATTTCCGCCATCAACTGATTGAAATTGGCAGTGCAGTAAAAGGTGCAGGTTCCGGGACTGTGATAGGCCTTGACCTCTGAGGCCAACATATCCTTACGACTAATCTTCCCTTCAGCAAACAGTTCACGGGCCTTAGCCTTTTCCTTATTGGGCAGCCCGGAAGTCATGGGGCCTGCAGGAACCAGAATCATGGGCAGGTGACCGAATTGCAGCCCCCCCCATGAGAAGGCCGGGCAGGATCTTATCACAGACGCCCAACAGCAAGGCCCCGTCAAACACATTATGGGAAAGTCCAATCACTGTGGACATGGCAATCACATCGCGGCTGATGAGGCTCATGTCCATACCCGGCTCACCCTGGGTCACCCCGTCACACATTCCGGGAACACCGCCGGCCGTATGGCTGGTGAGCGGAAACCATGTCATTAGAGGAGGTAATAATCCCGATGTTGGGCGCAGAATCATCAAGCATCTGTGAACGGCAGCCTTCAGCACAGCCCGCGAGATCGTGAGCAAAGTTACTGCATGGGAGCTTCTTACGAAAGACACCCTCACCTTTTGCCTCGTGCACCCTCTTCAGATAAGCGTTGCGATTTTTTTACTTTGCTCAATGATGCGATGGGTGACAGTTTCAACTGTTTTATGCATTTTTATGGTCTCCAATGGTCATGGTGCCCAGTAAACATCCACAGGGCTTTTCTGTTCACGCAGGATAAAACGGATGGGCATCTTTTTGGACGGGCCATCAGCCTGAGCAGCCTGAAAGACCTTTTTTTTCTCCTGCCCGACAATATGGAGAAATATCTGTTTTGCATCGAGAATGGCAGGCAGGGTCAGGGTCATTCGCTCGTGAGGAGCTGTCAGTGGCATAATCCCCATACAAATTCTTCCCGAATTCAAATCCGTTGCCTCATCCAATCTTGTGGCATAGGGAAAGAGAGATGCGGTATGGCCGTCACTTCCCAGCCCCAAAATAAGAACATCAAAGGGTAGAGAAATCTTTTCTAATGACATCTTGCACTCTCTCTCCCCCTCCCGGGCAGTCTTGGCAGATTTTTTCATCCCGACAAAGACAGCAGCGACGGCTCTGTTTTTAAGCAAGTGCGTGCGCACCAGGTTTTCATTGGAATCGCTTGCTGTCGGCTCGACCCATCGCTCATCCACCAGAGTAACAACCACATTCAGCCAGGGTATATCCAAAATGGATAAACGCTCAAACAAATCCACCGGAGTAGAACCGCCGGACACGGCAAAACTTGCCCTGCCGTTTTCTTTTACACCTTGCTTCAGTAATCGACCGATCCGCTCAGCCAAATCATTAACCAGGACTTGCCTGTCTGCATATTCTTTAAACTTTTCTTTCATTCTTTTAGTCAAAACATAAAATTCGTGTAACTTTGGTTATTCTTCCCACTCTCTGCCGTCTCTTGCAAGTAAAGCCACTGAGGCAACAGGTCCCCAGGTACCAGCAGGGTATGCCTTAGGAGGTTCACTACTCTTGGCCCAGGCCTCCTGAATGGTGTCAATCCATGTCCAGGCCCGTTCAACTTCATCGCGACGAATAAAGAGAGATTGGTTACCGATCATGGTTTCCAGAATCAGCCGTTCGTAGGCTTCGGCCACGCGTTTCGTATGAAAGGCATCTGAGAAACTCAAGTCCAGCAGGGTTTTCTGCAATTTGATACCCTTTCCAATACCGGGTACCTTATTCAGCATCTCAATTTCCACTCCTTCGTCCGGCTGAAGCCTGATCACCAGTTTATTGCGCGGTAACAGTTTATAACTATCCTTGTAGATGTTATGAGGCAGTCGCTTGAAATAGATGACGACTTCGGATCGCTTGGTGGTCATCCGCTTGCCGGTACGCAGATAGAAGGGAACGTCTGCCCAACGCCAGTTATCGATGTCAACACGAAGAGCAACAAAACTCTCTGTGTGTGAACCCGGATTACCGTCTTCTTCTTCAAGATAACCGGGAACAGGATTCCCCTTGATAAATCCTCCGCTGTACTGACCACGGACTGTCTTTTCATCCACGGTATCGGCAGTAATGGGTCGCAACGCCTTGAGTACTTTGAGTTTTTCATTGCGGATGGAATCACCCTCCATATTGACCGGCGGCTCCATGGCAACAAGCGTCAAAATCTGCATCAGGTGATTCTGTACCATGTCCCGTAACTGGCCAGATTCGTCAAAATAGCCCCAGCGCCCTTCAATGCCAACCTCTTCAGCCACCGTAATCTGTACATGATCAATGGTGTTATGATCCCAGTTGGTGGTAAATATAGAATTTGCAAAGCGAAGAGCTAACAGATTCATAACCGTTTCTTTACCCAGATAATGATCTATTCGATAGACCTGATCCTCGGTAAATACCCTGGCAACTGTATCATTAATTTCCTGTGATGAGGCAAGGTCGTGGCCAATGGGTTTTTCCAGCACCACCCTGGTTTCGGGGGTAACCAGTGAGGCATGGGCCAGTCCTCTGCAGATATCATCAAAAAGAAAAGGAGCCACAGAAAAATAGTTCACCAGTACCCGCTGCTCCTGATCAATGGCTTCACCCAGCCGATAATACTCATCCGGAACATCCAGGTTGATAAGGACATAGTGGAGCCTCCCCAGCAGCCTCTCTGTTATCTCGGGATCAAGGGTGTCCTTCACAAAGGTCTCCAGTGCCTCGCGCATTTTGGCGACAAAATCCTCGTGACTCAGCTCATGACGAGCAACACCTACGATACGGGTGTCGACGTGAAGCAGACCTGCCTTGTCCAGCTGATAAATTGAAGGGATCAACTTTCGCCGGGAAAGATCGCCCAGCACGCCAAAAATTGTAAAATCGCATGGTTCCATATCATTATTCATAATTTGCCTTCCTTTTCATTTCAGGAGATACAAGAGCGGAGATTTTGAATGGCGGTCTTTTGTTGTTTAGTACCTTACAGAATATTTTCTTGTTTTTTTCAAAGAAAATATTCTGATAAGGTACTTATGCCGGCTTACCGTTCATCACCGGTGTTAGTACCTTATAAATTCTTTCGAAGTCTACGCTTATCTCGTGTTTTTTGAAAAGAATTTGGTGAAGGTACTTATGCCGGCTTACCGTTCATCACCGGTGTTAGTCTGGTGCAACAGTTATCAACTCCAGGCGGTGATTCGTTTCAGGGTGCTGAGGGGATGGTCCTTCAGTCAACAGCGCCATTGCACTCTTTTCAGGATCAATTTCCCCGGCAAGTGTGGCGGCAAAATCATCCCAGTTTTCAGGCATTTTTGGCACAAAATGAGGATAAACTCCATAAGAGAAAAGCAGACTCCCGGCTGACTGTCTTGACATGGTCACAGCATGACCCCAGACGGCATGGCGAAAACGGGCGATATTTCGTGCCGTGTCACCACTCTGGGTAGGAACAATGAGCATGGTTGCATCACATTTGCTGAGAATTGTATGGACTCCGAGTGCTATAAGATTTACCTGATACTGCAGAGTACCCTTCTCACTAAGGGTTTTAATAATCGGGCTTTCCGGGAGATTTCTCTCAGCTGAGCGGGCAATGGAGGCAAGCATGGCCACTGCATCCACTGGAAACCTGCCCATGGCTGATTCACCGGAGAGCATGACGCAATCGGTGCCATCAAGGATGGCATTGGCAACATCTGTGGCCTCGGCCCGGGTTGGTCGTCGATTGTCAGTCATGGATTCCAACATCTGGGTGGCGGTAATGACCGGCTTACCGGCCATCCTTGCCAGGTGAATGATCCGTTTTTGCACCATGGCAATCTCTTCAATGGGTGTCTCAACTCCAAGATCTCCACGGGCCACCATGATACCGTCCGCCGTTTCGATAATACCATCCAGTTTATCCAGAGCCCGGTTTCGTTCAATTTTGGCAATGATAAATGGGAAAAAATCCATGGATTCAGCTGTCTCTCTGACCAATGCCAGATCCTCAGCAGAGGCGACAAAGGACTGACTGACCGCATCGATTTTCTGATGGGCGGCAAACTCAAGCCATGTGCGATCATTTGCTGTAAAGGCGCTGATACCAAGATTCATACCCGGAAGATTGAGACCCTTGCGGGAACGCAGTTCTCCGCCAACCTTAACGATGCAATGTACTTCAGGGCCCTTGACCTCTGCAACCAGAAGCGAAATAAAACCGTCATTAAGATAGAGTGTATCTCCACTTGCCACAGCCTCAGGCAACTCCTTGAAACTGACAGAGACTTTCTCCCTGCTTCCTACGATTTCCTCGGTGGTCAAGGTAAAAGCGTCCCCGGACTCCAGTTCAACGGGTTCTTGGGCAAACTCTCCGATGCGCATCTTGGGACCTGGCAGATCGCCCATGATAGCCACAGCATGGCCGCATCTTTGCGAAGCAGTCCGGATATTGGCTATAATTTTCTCATGATACTCCGGGTCACCATGGGAAAAGTTGAGCCGGGCAATATTCATCCCCGCCTCCAGCATACTGCAGAGAGTTTCCACACTCTCCGATGCCGGGCCGATGGTACAGACAATTTTTGTTTTATGATCAGGCAGCATAGTATGTATTTCCTCCGGACTCCAGTTACTGATCCGATGACCGTATTTTTCTTTTAAGGTTATCAAGGTAAACGGCGTCCACCGGCCATTTCCAAAATAAAAACTATAACTCACATTACTTTTGTTTTTTTAAGATCAGATTACGATATGATTATTTTTAAATTTGTAAATTGTAATCTACCCTACAACCTGCTGAACAATATCAATGGGACTTCCTTCCTTTTTTGATACTTTTCGCGCCCTTCTCAGTCGATTATTCATCAAATTACCGATTTCTCAATTTTAGTGCCTTACTCCTGAAAAGCTGTCATAAAAAACAAGAAAATGAAAAGTTCGTTTAACGTGAGCCAGTTGAACATACCAACAAGGCACTTATACCCCTCAAGGGGGTACTGAAAAGAGTGCCGGCTTACCGTTCATCACCGGTGTTAGATGTTTTGATACAGCTTTTGGCCATTGTGATCATTACGACCATCTCCCGTCGACGGCCTCCTAACACCGGTGATAAACGGTAAACCGATATATACTCACGAAATTCTTTAAAAAAAACACGAGATAAGCGTAGACTTCGAAAGAATTTTTAAGGCACTAACACCGGTAAACGGTAAGGTAAGCCGGCACTCAGTTCAGTACCCCCTTGAGGGGTATAAGTGCCTTGGTTGTACATTCAACTTCCTAACTTTAAAGCATTTTCGTTTTCTTATTTTTTATGACAGCTTTTGAGGAGTAAGGCACTAACAAGATCATAATCCATTCTTAACCATTCCCTTACAAGTAGAAGCTAAAATATATACATGAACCTGTCGCGAATCTTGAAGAGTGTCTGTAAAAAACTCAGAAACAATGCTATTTCATTTATGGTTTCCGCTCTCCTTCGTAAAAAGTGGTCATTTCGCATATCCATTGCCACTCTGGTCATTGCGCTTGTTATCACTCTCTCAGCCGCCATGCTATGGGTAAGCTACAGTGAAAGCTCAAGAGGCGCCGTTAAATCAGCCCAGGACCTTTTTGATGCCATCAGCGGTAAATTAATTGAACAGACCAATGGTCTGCTCAGTTCGGTTGCCGCCCTCACGAATTCCGGTGCACGCTTTGCCGGAATGTATGATCCTCCCGGGCCAAGGGGAACAGATCCCAGGCTGCTGGAATTCATGACCAGATCACTGGATCAGAACCCGCAAATATATTCTGTTGCAGCCTGTTACCAGACTGGTGCCTTTGTCCAGGTCATTGCATGTCGATCAAGTACTGTCATCCTTGAAGCACACCAATCTCCTGAAAATACTGCGTATATAATCCGTACAGTTCTCGTAAAAAACGGTAACTACATCCTGCAGGACACCTTCAAGGATCAGGATATGCAATTCCTGTCTGTTCATGAAGAAACCGACCAGGAAATCGTCCTTAACTACATGGATCATTTCAGCAGAGATTTCATACAGCAGGAACTCCACTATACCAGCCCGTCCCTTCTGCCAACGGTCAATCTGCCGGGAATTACCTGCGTCAAATCAAACGATAATATGGAGGCCATCTTCAGTGTTGCCATCACTCTGGCCAACTTTGATACCTTTTTATGGAACCAGGAAATTTCCCCTTTCGGCAGTGCCTTTCTATTTGATTTCGACCAGACTCTGCTTGCTCATCCCCGGGAACCTGTTGTTTCAGTGATCAGAAAAGGCAACGAGGAGGATATCTGGTTTCTTATACTGGAACAATCCACCCGTCCTGAAGTCCGTGCTGTGGGCTTACTGTTTCAGGAACAACAAACAGGCGCCCTTGGAAAATCTCAAATCATGGCAATCGAGGGTGAGCCGTTCCTGATCAGGCTGAGCGTTCTTGAGAATCACGGGTTTTCATCGATTCTCTCCGTGTTGGCACCAATCCAGGACTTTACCGGGCATATCAAGGACATGCAGCAACGAGTCCTGCTTCTGTCGCTTTTTGTCCTTGTCCTTGGTGTGCTGGCAGCCTATCAGCTGGCACAACGGGTTTCCCGATCTCTTGCTAATCTTGTTTCTCAGGCAAACCAGGTACAGCGTTTTGACTTTAGCGAGCCCCCACTGCTTAAATCAAAATTTATTGAAGTTCATGCCCTGATACAAAGTTTTACCCTTATGCGGGAAACCATACGCAACAGGACAAATAAGCTGATTAGTGCCCAGGAAGACCTGCAAAAGCTGATGGATTCCTTTATCAAAGTCATTGCCGGAGCCATTGATGCCAAGTCTCCCTATACCGGTCGTCACTGTTCAAGGGTTCCAGTGCTTGCAGAGCTACTGGCCAGAGAGGCTGTGGATGCCAACCATGGATCCATGGCCGGATTTCAGTTTAAAAACAAAGAGGAATGGCGTGAATTTATGATTGCTGCCTGGCTCCATGACTGCGGAAAAGTTACTACTCCTGAATATGTGGCTGACAAGGCGACAAAACTGGAAACGATCCATAACCGGATCCATGAAGTTCGTATGCGCTTCGAAATTCTCTCCCGTGACCTGGAAATTGCCTCTCTGCAGGCAATACAAAAGCAGCCGGGAAAGAAAAAGGAACTGTTGAAAATCCTGAAAAATGAGCAAAACCAGCTACAGGAAGAATTTGCCCTGGTAGCTCGCTGTAATCAGGGTGGAGAATCGATGACTGATGAGGATCAGGCAGGTATTCGTTTGCTTGCAAAGCGTAGCTGGAAACGACGATTTAACGACAGCCTCGGCTTATCAAGTGAAGAAGAACAACGCTGGAAAATTGCCTACCCCAATGGTTCTCCACTGGAACAATACCTGTTGACCGACAAGCCGGAACATGTCATTCCCCATGAAAACACTTCCACCAGGCAGACAAGCCGAACTTCCGAATTTCTCATGGAACGACCACAACACAGATGCAACTTTGGCGAACTGCATAACCTGCTGATCAACAAGGGTACTCTTACTTCCGAAGAACGCTATCTAATCAAAGAGCATATCATCCACACCGTGCTCATGCTGGATCGACTGCCGTTTCCCGATAATCTCGCCCGGGTCCCTGAATATGCCGGAGCACACCATGAAACCCTGGACGGCAGTGGGTATCCTTATGGTCTCAGTGGGGAGCAGATATCCATTCCTGCCAGGATACTTGCCATTAGCGATATTTTTGAAGCACTGACTGCCACAGATCGTCCTTACAAGCCTGCCATGACAGCCTGTCAGGCATTTACTATCATGGAAAAAATGGTTCGAAACGGTCGGATAGATCACGACCTCTTTGTTCTCTTTCGCGACCATGGCGTGTGGCAGCGGTATGGAGAACAATACCTGCAGCCATCACAGATTGACTGTTGAGCTTTAACCCACATTTCTCATGAACATTTTGCTCAACATATATAACCATATTGATTTACAATAAAATTAGACATCTGTTAACACTTCATTGTTTAACAAAATGTTCACCAGAGGTCAGCCCAGGCGACGCCATCTTCTTCAGTATTTCGGAGTCTACGCTTACCTGCCAGTGAACATAGGTAACTATAGTCCACTGGCAAAAACTTTGAACCTGACGCCGCCTGAACTGATGAGAAATGCGGGTTAAGATGAAAATAACACCCTGGTGGTGGCTCTTTATATACTGGAACAAAATCTTGACAGGGTAGCGTACTTTTGTTAAGATCTCAGTGAGAAAGCTTATTAATACTATCGCAAGTTGTATCATAGGACTCCTCTCATGGCCCCATCAAAAGACAATCTCATCTGGCTCGATCTGGAAATGACCGGGATTGACTGTCGAAATGATACTGTATTGGAAATTGCCACCATTGTTACAGATGCCTATCTTGACATTCTTTCTGAAGGTCCGGTGATTGCCATTCATCATGATGAAGAAGTCCTGATGGCAATGGATGAATGGAATACCTCCACCCATGAGAATTCCGGCCTGACTGAGCGAATACGCAATAGCCGGTACACCATGGCAGAGGCTGAACAGGAAACGCTGGATTTTCTCAAATTATGGGTGGAAGACGGTTGCTCACCCATGTGCGGGAACTCAATATGCCAGGATAGGCGTTTTCTGGGTCGTTTGATGCCGGATCTGGAGCTTTTTTTTCACTATCGCAACATTGATGTGAGCTCTATAAAAGAACTTGCCAGACGCTGGGCTCCGGAGATGGCCAACAGCTTTCAAAAGGATAGCCGGCATCAGGCACTTTCTGATATAAAAGATTCCATTGCCGAACTCAGGTATTACAGTAAATTTTTCCTGAACGCCCCGGAACAACTCAAACGCTGAACCCGGCTATCCCTCCACCGGCACATTCCATATCTCTTCAGCATACTGCTTGATGGTTCGGTCACTGGAAAACTTGCCCATCCGTGCCACATTGAGGATTGATTTCCTGGTCCACCCTTTCTGATTTTGATATTCCCGGCCGACCAGCAGTTGACACTGGAGATAGGCCTCAAAGTCAAGGAGCAGCAGGTAGGGATCATTCTCATTTAACAGGTCGCCCACGATGGGAGCATATAATCCTGTATCGCCACTGGAGAACATACCGTGATCTATGGAGTCGACAACTCGGCGCACTTCGGAGTTTTCCTCGTATATCTGCCTGGGTGTCCGGCTTTTGTTAAGCTTCTCAAAGGCAACCTCGTCGGCATTCATACCAAAGATAAAAATATTTTCCGGACCTACCTCTTCCCTGATTTCAATATTTGCACCATCCAGTGTGCCGATGGTCAAGGCACCGTTCAGGGAAAATTTCATATTGCCCGTTCCAGAGGCCTCGGTTCCGGCAGTGGAGATCTGCTCAGAAAGATCAGCGGCAGGCATTATCTTTTCAGCTACTGAAACGTTGTAATTTGGAATAAAGACAACCCTTAGACGATCCCTGACACGGGAATCTTTATTCACAACTTCGCCAACCGAGTTGATGAGCTTGATAATCAGTTTCGCACGCCAGTATGAGGGGGCCGCTTTTCCGGCAAAGATGACCGTCCTCGGCGTGATACCAGCTTCCGGCGTACTGATTAAATAATGATAGAAATCAATGACATGAAGAATATTCAGAAGTTGTCGCTTATACTCATGAACACGTTTGACCTGGATATCAAACATGGATTGGGGATGGACTGTAACTCCACATTTTTCCAGGATTATTTTGGCCAGATCCTTCTTGTTTTCATGTTTTATATGCTGCCAGCGCTTCTGGAATTCAGCATCGTCAGCATACTCCTCAAGGCCGCGTAATTTATCAAGATCCGTAATCCATCCATCACCTATTTTTTCAATGATAAGAGCAGACAGGCGCGGGTTGGATTTAAGCAGCCAACGCCTGGGAGTGATACCGTTAGTTTTTGAATTGAGCCGATCCGGGTACATTTCATGGAAATCCTTAAACACCCTCTCCTTGAGAAGCTCGGTGTGCAAGGCAGCCACACCGTTGACCGAATGGCTACCAACTATGGCCAAGTTGGCCATACGGATTTTTTTTTCGTCATTCTCGGCAATAATGGACATATCACGCAGTTTTCGTGTATCTCCTGGAAATCGATTGGACACTTCTTCCAGAAAACGATGGTTGATTTCGTAGATGATCTGCATGTGCCGCGGCAACACCAGCTCAAGCATTTCCACGGGCCAGGTTTCCAGGGCCTCAGGCATCAGGGTGTGATTAGTGTAGCCAAAAGTCTTGACACAGATACTCCAGGCAAACTCCCAGCTCAGTCCTTCTTCATCAAGGAGCAGGCGCATCAACTCGGGAATGGCAATGGCCGGATGGGTGTCATTGAGCTGAACAGCCACCTGATTTGGAAAATCAAAAAAATCATCGTTGCCTTTGCGATACCGGCGCATGACGTCCTGAAAGGTTGCTGCCACGAAAAAATATTGCTGAACGAGCCGCAGCTCCTGGCCAATTCGAATATCATCAGATGGATAGAGCACCTTGCTGATGGTTTCTGTTTTAACCTTGCTCTCCACAGCACCCACATAATCGCCCGCATTGAAATGGGCAAGATCCAGCTCCCGGGAGGCTTTGGCCCGCCAGAGCCGCATATTAATGACATGGTCATTGTTAAACCCGGGAATTAACATATCGCAGGCCATGGCCATGACGACTTGAGTGTCTATCCATTTTGACCTGTAATTCCCCTTCTCATCGGCATAACTGATCACTCGGCCATAGAGATTGACGGGATAGACAAATGCAGTCCGCTCATAGAGCCATGGCGAGCCGAAACGGAGCCAGGAATCCGGAGTTTCCAGCTGGTAGCCATCAACTATCTTCTGCCTGAACAAGCCGTAATCATAGCATATCCCATATCCGTAAGCTGGGATCTTCATTGTGGCAATGGAGTCCATGAAACAGGAGGCAAGCCTGCCTAAACCACCATTACCAAGACCCGCATCTTCTTCATGTTCTCGGAGTATTTCCAAATCGTAACCGAGCTGCTCCAGTGCTTCCCTTACTTCGTCAAGGAGGTCCATGTTAATAAGGGCATTTCCCAGCGATCGACCCACAAGAAATTCCAGTGACAGATAGTAGACACGCTTCTTGTGTTTGGCGTAAAACTCTTTCTGGGTGGCAATCCATTTTTCCATGAGCAGGTCACGCAGGGCATATGAAAGAGCCCGGTACACATCGTCGTCACCAGCTCGTTGAGGTTCACGACCCTGGAAGCTGAGAATATGGTGATTAACGCATCGCTGAAACCACTCTACAGTGGTTTCTCCAAAAATAGAGGTGATCGGCTGAGTGTTGTTAGTGGCAGGCTTGTTCATGGTGTTCTCCGGTTCTTAGGTTTCGAGTTACACCTTATTATCAACTGTGTAGATTACGATCGGGTTAGGATACCATAATGATCCCATTAAATAACCACTGATGTGAGGAAATGCCAGATTCTCAATTTGTTGGGCCCTACCATTGAAGATATTTGCTTTCAGGAGAGTTCTTTTTTCCTTTAGTGCCTTACAGAATATTTTCTCGGAGTCTACGCTTACCTGTTTTTTTTGAACATATTCTGCTAAGGCACTTATCCAGTGAACTGAACTGTTTCCGGTTGAACCGGGTTAGCAGATCCCGGCTCTATTGAGACAAGCAGAATTCCTGATAGTGTCATGAGGCCACCAACAACCATCTTTCCCCCCAGATCATCACCAAATACCAGGATCCCGAATATGGATGCGAAAACAGGTGCAAGAAGCAGCAGCGGGGTTACCACAGACACGGAATGGCGACCAAGCAGGTAATAGACGACACCATGCCCTCCGATTGACGCTGCAACCGCTGAATAGACAGGTGGCCAGAAATCTATCAGGGTTGAGTCTGTTACTATCTCGCTATGACCCGTTTCAAAAAGTAACGATAAGAGGAAAAGGGATGGCGCAGCCACCAGAGCAATCCAGGCCTGTAGCCTGAAAACCCCAAGATCCGGACATTGCCGCATGATGATAGTGGCAATGGCGATGGCCAGGCAGGCACCGATTATCCAGAGTATTGCATCCAGATGATCGAAAACAACAGGATCAAAGCCAGTGACAAGAACTCCTGCCAGAGCTACAGCAATGGCCACAATTTTCATCATAGTCATTCTTTCTTTAAGAAAAACCACGGCAAGTATTGCAGAAAAAGGAATATACAATTGGGTAGCAATGGCAACAGATGCAATATTGCCACTGGCATATATTCCCAGAAAAATCATGCCATAATGGAGAATACCCATTAAGAACGAGACGGTCAGTAGCGGCCTCATTTGTCCTGGAGCCGGTTTAAGCCAGGGGAGCGTAATGACGAGGAGTATCAAAAAACGAAGGCTTGTAAAAAACAACGGCTGAAAATGATCAGCACCATATTTACCGGCGATAAAGTTGAAGCCCCAGGCCAGGTTAACCATTAGGACGAGAAGAAAATCAGGCAATTTCATATAATTACATCATCATTTATCATTTAAAGAGAGTTTCTATTCCCATGGCATGTTCTCGTGCGAATTTTGGAATCAATTTTGGTCTGACCCAAACCAGAAGCTTATAGATATGTTCAACTTGCTAACTTTAATAGAATTCTCCATTTCCTTGTTTTTTATGACAGCTTTTCAGGAGTAAGGCACTAACCCGCATTTCTCATGAACATTTTGTCTGTTATGTCTAACATGTTGCTTTGAAAAGGAAATAAATAAGGAACGGGAGATAAATAACTTGAACAAAAATTAATAGGAATTTTTTTCGTATTCAAGGCGCGAGGCGGGAGCATAACGGGTTACGTGAGCAACGAGCAACACAGAAGACGGAAAAAAATACATTAATTTGTTGAACTTATCGCCCTTCGGGCGGGTTTTTATTCCTTTACATATTTCATCGTTTCCTGATGACAAGCAAGGCAGTGCAGAACAGGCATAAAGCCATCATAATAATACCCATTAAACTTGGCTGAACC
>JAYEOK010000123.1:0-15346 GCA_034722915.1 Thermodesulfobacteriota bacterium
CTTACCTGTTCCGCCAGCAATACTTTAAAAACCGTTACATACAGGGAGTATGCAAAGCTTTTTAAAGTGTCGCTGACGAAAAAATTGCGGCGAAATATGTTCAGGTTATTTAATTCCCGTTCCTAATTAAAATTTTGGCTTGGCACCTGAAGTTACAATTTACCTATGATATAGACATGCAAATAAAATGGTTGCCGCCACATTACTATTCCTTGAAGGAGCACCTTAGGCCCGCCCCTTTAATCGGAGCATTAGTCGCATTGGATACATCAATCTGAGCGAGTGTGTCATCATTTGCTTTATCACGATTTTTAGCCCTGATTTTAGTGCCTTCAGTCTCACCCCACCAGTTATTTCTGGCATCAAGATTCCACGTCTGTCCTTCAAGCAATGAGATATTGTAATCTTCGTTGTCGGCAATATTATTATCGCGTAATAACATGCCATTCTTGATTAAGAAGAGAATAACACCTTTCCCATTGTTCACGATATTATTATAACGGATGGTGGCCATGCCGCCCTTCTTGGCATAGATACCGAAAAACTTATTATTACTGATTTCATTATGGACAATGAGTGGTGTACTCCCACCGCCATAAAGGATACCACCACCATTGTCAGTTATCCGGTTATAGAGCATAGGCATAACACAATCAAAGCCGGCGTCTTTAACATTTTTCTGACCGGTTGCAACACCATTATGGTGGAAATAACAGCGAGAAATTACAACATGTGCCGAATGGCCATGGACAGCAGTATGAGCATAGCTGAATTCACAATATTCAATTATATTATTTTTACTTGCAAGAATGTTCACCCCGCCCCAGTCACCTGGATTTGGATTTTCTGCAGCACTGGTAAATATAATTGGCTGCTCCTCTGTTCCCTGGGCAATTATTTTCCCCCTTACTACAATCTCAATACCGGGAAAATGATTGTTTTTATCCTCATAAAGTTTAAATGAACCAAAACCCTCTTTTTTAGCAACTTTAATGACTGTGCCAGGCATGATCAGCAAGGTCACTCCACTGCCTACCTCAACATCTCCCTGAAGTAAAACCTCACCCTGCCAGATTGTATCTTTATCTAGTACAGTTTTCTCCAGAACGAGCCGCTCACCACAGGCAGAACCTGCCGTCAACATAAACACAGTAAAACTAAAAATAATGGCAACAGCTTTACTGTAACTCTGTAACATTGCTTTATTCATCTATCCGCCTACTCTTTACCGGGGGGCAATTCGCTTTACAGCAAAATAATAAAATCAGAACTTTCTATAAGGTGCCATGTTGGCAAGTTTCAGCTGATCCCTCATGACATCGTACTCACTATCAATGGCTTTAGTGAAACCGTCCAACCACATACGATCCAACACTCTTAAAACCTCACCGTTTACCAGTACAGATTCGTCCTTTGTCAAATTCAACATAATATCAGTAACCTGCTGCTTCAACTCAGAGTCAACTCCGGGCATGGCTGCAATGGTACAGTAGGGCATCGGAACACTTTCCGCGATCACATTAAAATCATCCATGTTAATTTCATGTCTTCTAGCCATGAGATCAAGGTCAAGCGTGGGGGCAGCACCAACATCATACTTACCAAAATAAACACCATAGACAACTTTCTCATGCTTGGCCGCTCCACCTGGAATGGCATAGAAAGAAAAATCAGTTTCCGGGTCAAAATTATTTTCAAGCATCATTGTATATTGCGCCATATACCCAAAAGGGGCAAGTGCCGGTCCAAAAACCATGCTCTTGCCGCGCATATCTTCAATGGTTTTAATACCACTGCCTTTCATGGAAATAATAGATCCTGTTGCTTTGTGCCCATACTTTCCCCGCACGTCAACAACAAGCATTTCAGCCCCATGATTCTTTTTTAAAATAATGGCAACAATTGAATTAACGTGAACAAAATCCACTTTTTTATCACGTACAAGATCTTCAAACTCAAACGTATTAGCAAGTATCATCTCAACTTTGCGCCCCAGTTTCTCTTCAAGATACGCATTAAAGGGACCAAACCTGGCTTCTGAATCTTCATAACTGTCACAAATCATGTAACCGACTCGAATCGGTTTTTTATCACTGACAGCTGGCGTATCTCCCTGTCCTTTACATCCAAAAAGACAAAGAACACAAAATAAAAGAACATATTTACACTTCATTGGATCTCCTTATGACAGGGAACTGGTTAAAAGTTCAATTTCCTGATCTATTTCTTCACGTTCCGATTCATTGGCCAGAGATCTGGCTTTTGTCATTTCTTCTTCGGCCAACTTCGACTTTTTTAAATTTTTATAATTGATAGCACGGTGCACATGCAAAAGAACATCCTTCGGATTTATTGCTTCAGCCTTCTCAAAAAAACTACATGCCTCCTCGTTCTGTCCCATTTTCATCAAAACAATCCCCATGCCATCCAGTGCATCAAAATTAGAAGAATCTTTTTCCAGAACGTACTCAAGTTCCTTTTTCGCATCAAAGAACTGCCCGGTTCGAAAATATGCCATAGCCAGGTTGTTACGCACACCCGTATCGTTTACGTTCATATGGAGTTTCATTTTGTACTGGAGAATCTGGACAGAATCCGGCAGCTTTGAGATACTGCCATGTGCATGAGCTGTTCCGGCAAGTAACAAAACCGTACTAATGATGAAAAATATCTTTTTCATAAAAAAAATTATTCCCCTTAAAAAATTACCTGAATACATATCAGTGCCTTACTCCCTAATTCCTGTCACTCTTTTCAGTACCCCCTTGAGGGGTGAAAAAAACAAGAAAATATTCTGTAAGGAACGGAGCGTTAATAACTTGAACAAAATCGCGCTTGGATTTAGGTCATGTTTGACCGATCTGATTGAGCAATGCCGCAGGCGTAGCGGGCTACGTTGAGGACTTTGTGATTGATGATCGGCCAAAGATGGCCTGAAGACAAGATGCGAGATGTTCAAGTTATTTGCGCTCCGTTCCTAAGGCACTAAATCATATTCCTGGCTTTCAAAAAACTTTTTGCCACTTCCCTGGGGTCACCAGTGGCAGATTGTTCCGCCAACTGTTTTAAAATAGCATCATCTATTTTACCATCAAGCTTATTAATAACCCTGTCGAGAACAGGAAAACGATCCAGTACCGTTGTTGTAGTTATAGGCGCAGCAATACTTTCTTTTTGAGTGAATTCATTCCCGGTCGGACCAGAGTAGCCAAAGGGTTTTAACCAGACCATACCTGAATTTTGCAGATAATGGGCTTTCACAATGGCGTAGGTTTCCTGGGAATTCGTTGCGGACTCTGCCCCTTCAATACCAGCCCTGGCAACACCCAGATAACTGATAATAATATCAGCATCTCCCTTTTCCATCTTTTTTTCACTTGCCTGCACATCGGCTGCTTGAATTAACTCTATGCAGGTTCCTGTACGTTCAGTAATCAAAACTGACAAAATCTGTGCGATAACCTGTTGATCGGGGGAATCCGTCACTGAAATAGTCAAAATCCGTCCAACACAGGCATATCCTGCCATAACCAGTACATGTAAAAAAAACAAACAAGTCATCAATATCAATACACACTTTTTTTTCATTTACCCCTCACTGTTTAAATGCCTCCACCAGAGAAGGTCTCGTTAGTACCTTACTCCTGAAAAGCTGTCATAAAAAAACAAGAAAATCTGTATTCAATTTTAAATCAAAACGTTACAAGCACCCACAGATAGCGAACGTAGAGAGACCTTCGAGGTACCCCATACCCCTCGAGGGAATACTGAACTGAGTGCCGGCTTACCGCTGATCACCGGTGTTAGTGCCTTACAGAATATTTTCTTGTTTTTTTTGAACATATTCTGATAAGGCACTTATCCAGTGAACTGAATTGTTTCCGGTAGAACCGGTGTTAGTATTTACTTGATTTATTCGCTCAGCTGTCCGCTGAAAATTCAAACCTGCCTAACACAGCAACAATCCTTTATACAAGTTTAGTGCCAAAACAATACTGATGGCATCGTAAAAAGCCCAAATATCCCTTATCCCGTCATTCCCGCGCGTAAATATTCGGCTAGCACCCCATCTTCGTCCAATCCAGCGTGTTCACATATGAGTCAATATAGTTCACACGCCGGATTGAACGAACCTGAGGCACTATCCAAACATTTACAGTTCAGTGATTTTGGCTGTTTTCAGGTGCAAGCCGAATATTTACTCCCGCGCAGGCGGGAATCTAGTTATTTCAACACGTTCTGGATTCCCGCCGCGGGAATGGTGGAGCATACCTCTCAGGGGGGGGATACTGGACTGAGTACCGGCTTACCTTACCGTTTAGCGGTGTTAGTACACACTCATCAAAAAATGGGTCCATAACTCCAGAGCCTGCAGTTGACAGGAAATCTTAATTCATGACAGCCACTGGTTCAAATGACTACAATTACAGATTCGCCGACTCAACATCAATCAGTTCAATGTCTCAAACTTTTCCCGGCACCCCGGAGCCTAACCAGTTACTAGCGTTAAGAATGCCACTCACTCCGCTGCGCCATATGGCCCAACCCAACTGCGCCATATCACCCCACCCCAAGGGCTATTCTCCAGAGAGCCTTATATCATTCACATCTCTAACTTAATTTCAATATTTCCAGAAGACCATACAAAAATAAGAGTTTAGTGCCCCTCCTATATCCAGCCTACAATTTTCCACCAGACATAATTTACCGGCAGCAAAAAAAGAAGCGTAAGGGCAGCCAAAACAACACAGAGCTTAACAGCAGAAGAAAATTTTTCTCCGGCAAGCTGCATACCTATAATTATAGGTGGCGCCTGATAAGGAAGAACTGGTGTTGAAAAGCCCAACACCTGCATCATGATAACGGCTTGTAATTCCATACCGGTTGCCTGAGATATGCCTTCAGAAAGAGGTGTAAAAACTGCAGGAACGCCAGGCAATGTCGTCACAATGCCGGTAACTGTAGAAGCGAAAGCTATGGAGGCAAAATTTAAAAAATCATTCTGAGCATCCAGGGGAAGCATTGACAATAGTTGTCTGGCAAGGGTATGACCCAAACCAGTGTGATTGATAACTCCCCCCAAACCGAGAATTCCAGCAACAAAAAAAAGTGATGCCCAATTTATTTTTTGATTAAACTGCTGTTTGCTGACAATCTCAATTCCAGGAAAAAGCAGAAAAATTGCTCCTCCAAGAGTGATCCAGGCAGGAGAAATATGATGTGCAAAATCTGTCATCCACAAAGCCAGCAAGACCAGTAAAGTGGCGGATAAAAGATATTCATGGCCGGACATGCCCTCTTTTTTCAGCATGGCAGGACGAACAGAGACATTTGGCTTATCGGGATAAAACCAGACAATCAACCCGGCAACAAGCAAGGCTTTCAACAGGCCAAGAACAGGGAAATGCAACAGAAAGTATGACCCGTAAAGTGGTGAAATCCCATACTGGGTCTCAGCCATGCCAATCAAAACCATGTTTGGTACATTTGCTGGTAAAATTGCGAATGCAGACATATACGAACCGAGGATAGTTGCCAACAGAACGCCTGTCCTTCCATTTGATCCCTTTGGGAAGCCGAAATGGTCTGCAATGGACATGGCAATGGGAGTCAGGAGAACCACTCTTCCCATTGCTGATGGCATAACAAAACTAAATAATATACCGACCAGCACAAGGCCCCCGATTATCTTTGGGTATTCGCCTTCAAGTTGCAATGCAACCCTGTTCGCAACTCTTTTTCCAAGCCCGGTTGCCGTTATCGCAACACCAATGACCAAACCACCAAAAACTAACCAGACAGCGGTTGATGCAAAACCCGCAAAAACAACATCTGGAGGGGAAATTGAAAAAAACATTGCCAACAAAAAGAATAACAGAGCAGTGATATGCTCAGGAATAATGCCTGTCGCCCAAAACCCAATGGTGACGACCATTAATGCAGCAGCTTTAACCTCCAGAGAAGAAAGCATATCTGGAGGAAAAAGCAGAATCATAGCTGCCACCACCACAGAAAGTCTGGCTGCCACTGATTTAATATTTACTGTTTCAAAATTAGGCATAATTCCGTTCATTACAATTGTACCAAAGAGGGGCAAGTTGCCAGCATTTCGTTATACATATTATGCAAGAAACACTCCTGTTACCAGCATACAGAGACAGACAATACAACACAAAACTGCACTGCTTTAAAAAAAGCAACTTCCCCCAATCGACCAGACATGGAAAAGAATCAATTACTAACACCGGTAAACGGTAAGTGAGGCCGGCACTCTTTTCAGTACCCCCTTGAGGGGTATAAGTGCCTTGTTGGTATGCTTAACCTGCTAACTTTAATATAACTTTCCATTTTCTTGTTTTTTATGACAGCTTTTCAGGAGTAAGGCACTAAAACCGTAACCTTATAACCTTATATAAAGCCTGACTTTGCCGGAAATAATTGACGAATTGATGATTCCGGCTATTTTAAAAATTTCTTGTAAAGGACAGGCTAACTTGTTAAACATTAAAATATTGACCTTTTTTCACTATACAGGACGTGAAACATCTTCAACCGCATGCGATCACAAGAACAGCAGGAGACAATACGCATGTTGCGGTTAAAAGGTGGCACTGCTGAAAGTTGATGGACTTGTAGATTGCTACTTTTTACAAGGCTGTCAATATTTAGTACCTTATAATTTTTTTTCGAAGTCGGAATTTACACCCTGGCTCTTTAGGGTGCTTACCTGTGGGGTGGTTAACAATATTTGATGGCGTCGTAAAAACTCTCCATCTGCTTCGTTGCTGTGAATTTTCTATCATTACGACGTACTCTAGTACGCCGAAATGATAGAAAATTCACGCGCCTCGCATATGAAGTTTTTTACTTACCCATCTTAGATTGGAGGTTTTTACGAGTTTATCAATATTTAACAATACCTCCAGCAAATTGGCGCCCTGAAAGGATATCCCTTCAAAATCTCCGGATTTATTTTAACAGATGACCCAGCAATATACACAGACAAAAAGCAGCCTGCAGGATTTTTTCAGCGTACTAAAAAAACGCAAGCTGGCAATGTTAATCATCTTTTTATCTATTATTTCTGGTACTGTAGCAATCACCTTAACTCAGACTCCTATCTATGAAATAACATCGACAGTCATGATTAAATACGGTAGAGAATATATCTACCGCCCCATGGATCGACTTGAGAAAGGTGAAGTGCAGCCAATGCTGACCTTTGACAATACCAGGATTATTAACACTGAACTTGAAATTTACAGAAGCAAAGAACTTATTGAGAAAACAATAAGTTCAATTGGAATTGACCGACTGTATCCAAAACTGGCGTCACCAAAAGACAGCAATGACACTATGCTTTCCTATGCCATCAATAGTTTTAAAAACAATTTTTCTGTATTCCACATCAAGGAATCAAGTGTTATTGGTATCAGCTTCCAACACAAAGATCCTGAATTGGCAGTGGAAGCAGTCAACCTGCTGACTGATTTTTTTAAAGAAAAACATATCCAGCTCTTCAAAAACCCCCAAGCTCCATTTCTGGAAAAACAGGTCACTCAATATACCAAACTACTGGAAAATGCTGGAAACAATCTGAAAACATTCAAACAGGAAAACCAGATTTTTTCCCTTGAAGCGCAACGAAAACTTCTCCTTGAACAATATATAAACGTTAACACTCTACTTATCAAAGGTACGGGGGATGCCAGTAAACTCAGTGAAAGGGTAACATCTCTGAAAACGGGCCTGGAAAGCATGCCAGAAGAAGTTGTTCTTTTTGACGAATCCGTGCAAAACAGCAATATTGATGACGCCCGATCCAAACTACTGGAGCTGCAGCTATTTGAAAGCGAACTCCTGGAAAAATACAAGGAAGACAACAGGTTAGTCATAGCTGTGCGCAAGGATATCAAAAAGGTTAATACATTCATCAGTAAACAGCATCTAAGCCAGGAAAAAAGCACACGCACAGGAAAAAACTACACCTATTTAGAGCTACAAAAAGAACTTATCCTGGCAGAAGTCGATTTTAAAGCGCAACAAGCCAAGAACGACTCCACCAGGCAACAACTCGGCCAACTCAGCAAACAACTTCAAGATTTTGCGGCAAAAGAAAAAGAACTGAAAAAATTAGAGCTGGAAGTTGAAGCAGCAGAGGAAAACTACACAAATTTTTCCAGCAAACTTGAAGAAACTCGAATCCTTGACGAGATGGATAGACAGAAGATGGTAAATGTTTCAGTTATCGAAAAGCCAATGGTACCCATAAAGCCCATCAAACCAAGAAAAAAACTTAACCTTTTGATTGGCATTATCCTAGGTATCACCAGCAGTTTCACCTATGCCCTGGTGGCTGACTATTATTTCAGCCAAAAACCATAAACGAAAAATCATGCCTGCGCTTCCCCCACCAATACGATCATTCCTGGTGACTCTTCCATCCGGAAATTCGAACAAAATCCTCCCGTCAGGTGAGATTACAAGCACAAGGCTGACTCTCTCGTTTGTAACAATCCTTATACTTTTATTAAGTGGCTGCAGTAATCCTGTTAAAGAGCCACAACAAATAAGTGCACCAGGTGTACTTGACCAACCCTCTGCTGCGCTGTACCCCGAGCAACCCCAGTATATTATACAAAAGGGGGATGAACTGGAAATCAAATTTTACTATAGCGCCCATCTTAATGACAAAGTAAAGGTCCGGCCGGATGGCCGCATTTCACTGCAGTTAGTACACGATGTTCATGCTGCCACACTGACAACAAATGAACTCACTGAAGTATTGACAAACAAATACTCACCCACCCTGAATGATCCTGAAATCAGTGTCATTGTCCGATCCTTTGCCACCCAGAAAGTTTTTATAGACGGTGAAGTTACAGCACCAGGCATGGTGAACATTGACGGATACACGACAATTTTACAGGCTATTGCCAGTGCTGGAGGATTAAAATCGAGTGGCCAGTCAGACGAAGTTCTTCTCATTCGTCGTAATGGCCTGCAAAAGCCGTTTGTTATGACTATTAATGTTGAAGATGCACAAAATGGAGTTGACATCACACAGAACATTAAAGTTGAGCCACTGGACATCATTTTCATACCTAAATCAGCAATTGCCAATGTTAATACATGGATGGAACTGTATATCGCCAATAATGTTTCGTTTCTTAACTTTGGTTTCTACAAGACTATTCCCTGACATACTATCCTCACCACACCTCCCCTTCTTCCCACGTTTGGCACTAAATTTGCAGACGAAAAGCCTACCAGAATATAATAAGGCATAGTGTCACTCGTAAGGGTCTACTCAATTTTGCCATCCTGTTTCACCACTTCCACAAAGCCAGAAAAGGAGATTTTTCGGTGTCTGACAACAAGCAGAGCGTAGAAATAATATATAAGGCAATTGATGAAACAAATTTACTTGCCCCCCCGGAACAACATCTTGAAAAGTCCCTTAACACCGTTGTGTTTGGAGATATGGGCAAGTTGAACTCACTTGGCCTGGTCACCTTTATAGTTGCCACAGAGCAAAAGATAGAGGAAGAAACGGGCATTTCCGTAACACTCGCTGATGAAAAGGCCATGTCTCAGAAAAACAGCCCGTTTAGAACCGTGGGCACACTGGCTGAATATATTGATCAATTACTGAGTGATGCGAGCAATGAGTAACAACAAATCAATACTCATAACAGGGAGTCGCAAAGGTATCGGAAAATATCTTGTTCAGTATTATTCTGCGAAAGGATATCTCGTTTTTGGCTGCAGCCGTGGGAAGGCAGATTTCACATTAGAAAATTACCACCACTTTTGTGTTGATGTCGCCAACGAAACGCAAGTGAAAGACATGTTCCGTACTATTCGAAAGACACATGGTTCCCTCGACTGCCTGGTGAACAACGCAGGTATTGCATCGATGAACCACATCCTGCTGACCCCGCAATCCACCGTGAACAAAATACTGAACACAAATGTAATTGGTACCTTTCTCTTTTGTAGAGAAGCCGCAAAGCTGATGCAGACAAAAAAGTTTGGAAGAATTGTCAACTTCGCAACAGTTGCCACGCCGCTCAAACTGGAAGGTGAAGCAATTTATGCGGCATCAAAAGCCGCAATAGTTTCGTTGACCGAAGTACTGGCCCGTGAACTGGCACCACTTGGCATCACTGTTAACGCAGTGGGCCCCACGCCTGTACAAACAGATCTGATCCGCTCAGTTCCACAAGTAAAAATGGACGCACTTCTTGCTCGACAAGCCATTCATCGTTATGGGGAAATGCGAGACATCTCCAATGTAATTGATTTTTTCATTGCCCCTGACAGTGATTTTATCACAGGGCAGGTACTCTACCTTGGAGGCGTATAAGTCATGTTTATTGATTTTTTATTACAACGGTTCAAAGAAGATAAGGATAAAACAGCCATTGTCTGGAAAGAGCAATTGTTTACCTACAGCTTCCTTCTTGAACGGACTGATTATTGGCTTACCCGTCTTGACAGGGAGTCCATCACTGCCGGAACTGTTACAGTGCTGGAAGGTGATTTCTCTCCTGAATCCTTAGCGCTTCTGCTGGCATTGATAGAACGCGGCTGCATTGTTGTTCCACTCACCGAAGCAGTGGAAACCCAAAAAGATGAATTTATCGAAACCGCCCAAGGTGAAATATCGTTCAGCATTGATGAAAATGACCAAGCCAGTATACGCAAACTTCCATATTCCGGTCAGCACGAACTGTATGAAGAATTGCGAAGCAGGAAACATCCCGGCCTTGTTCTTTTCTCCTCTGGAACCACGGGCAAGAGCAAGGCTATTCTGCACGACGTTCACCATCTTTTAAAAAAATACACAATAAAACGACACGATTTCACCACATTAGCATTTCTTTTGTTTGATCATATCGCCGGAATCGATACCTTACTGTATGTCCTTTCCAATGGAAGCTGTCTGGTTACAGTTGAAGACCGTGCCCCCCATTCAATATGTCGGGCCATTGAAAAATTCAAGGTGGAAGTTCTCCCGGTCTCAGCCACTTTTCTGAACCTTCTTATCTTCAGTGAAGCTTACAAAAAATACGATCTTTCTTCTTTGAAGTACATTGCTTACGGCTCTGAAGTCATGCTTGAAGCAACCTTGAAAAAATGTGCCATGCTGTTTCCTGATGTCACAATACTTCAAAAATATGGCACGACTGAAGTTGGAACATTACGTTCAAAGTCAAAGAGTTCCGATTCTCTGTGGATGAAGATTGGTGGAGAAGGTTTTGAAACCAGAATAGTGGACACTATTCTTCAAATCAAAGCTCACTCGGCAATGATGGGATATCTTAATGCCCCCACTCCATTCACTGATGACGGTTGGTTTATTACTGGAGATACAGTTGAAGAAGATGGAGAATACATTAGAATTCATGGTCGCCATTGCGATATTATCAACGTGGGGGGCGAAAAAGTTTTTCCCACTGAAGTCGAGAACCTTATACAAACCATGGATAATGTAGCAGAAGTCCTGGTGTACGGTGAAAAAAACAATATTACCGGCAATATCGTGTGTGCAGATATCAGTCTGATTACTGAAGAAGACACAAAAGAATGTATAATACGTGTAAAGCAATTTTGTGCAAAAAACATTCAACCCTATAAAATACCGATAAAAATACACATTGTTGATGGCCTCAAACTCAGCGAACGTTTTAAAAAAGTGCGTAGAAAATAGCGCACATGCATAATATAAAAGTGTCCACTGATGCCAACTGTTAAAAAAGCAACTCTTGAAATGCTGGGGCAGATCTACCCGTTGTTGCAGCACTTCGGTATTCGTGAACTCAACCAAAACGACTGGCAGCGTCTACTGGAAAAACGATGGTCCAACAGGTTCGACCATTTCGGCTATGTTCTTTTGGAAGAAGAACAGGTGGTTGGCTTTCTCGGTACATTTTTCTATGAACGAAAAATCCTTGGCAAAACTCACGACTTTTGCAATCTTTTTTGCTGGATCGTGCCGGAAGAACATAGAAAAAGCAGCCTTTTTCTTCTTCTGGCTGTGCTGAACATTAAAGATCTCACTGTGACCAGCCTGACTGCTTCCAGGGAGGCCAGCTTAATACTTAAGCAATTCAAGTTCAAAACCCTGGAAACCGATGTGAAAATATTTCCGGTCTTCCTGTCACTCTCCCCAGGACGTGGCACTGTCTTATACTCAGCCCCCGAAACCATTCGCTCAAGACTCAACAAACAGGATCTGGCCCTTTATACAGACCACAACCTCGCTTCCTGTGAACACCTCTTAGCCGTTAACAAAGATAACGAATCGCAGTACTGTTATCTGATATACAATACTGTTCGTAAAAAGAATCTCCGCTTTACCCAAATTTACTTTATCAGCAACTCCACGATATTCAAAAAAGCTTTCTCTCCTATTCAGCATTTTTTCCTCAAACATAACCGTACCTTATTTACAGTTATCGACAAACGCCTTACCGGTTCTCCTTCTCCCGGTCCTGGCTTCAATTATACATTGCGTTATCCGCGCCTCTATCGTTCAAAAGACATACAAGCCTCTCAAATCGACAATCTCTATACTGAACTTGTGTTTCTTAAAAAAATATAACAACACAGCATGAACAGCATCAAACATACTCTCTTGAAATCAATCCTCAGCGTTTTCAAGTACACAAAGATACACTGGCTGCTCAAACCTGTTTACAGAGGCAAGGGGGTAATTCTTGTACTTCACCGGGTGCTTCCGGTTAGTACTGAAGCAAGAATAGGGGCCAATTCTCGAATTGAGATAACACCTCAATTCCTGAAAGATCTCATTCTGTTTTTCCAAAAAAAAAGGTATGATATTATTTCCCTTGATGAGATGTACAACAGAATATCAGGAGACAAAAAACAATGCCCTTTCGTCTGTTTTACCTTTGATGACGGCTATGCTGATGCCCATGAAATCATTCAGCCGATATTCAAACACTATCAATGCCCATACGCCGTATATATTGCAACAGCCTTCCCTGAGGGGGATATCACCCTGTGGTGGTACATGCTGGAAGATCTGGTTCTCAACCATGAGAATGTGGCATTCACCTGCCAAGGCAAAAGCTATGTATTCAGTACAGTACAGCCAAAAGATAAGGAGCAGGCATATACGGACATTCGCAACCTGATTCTCAATGCATCAAAGTCACAGCAGCCTGAAGTAATTTCTTCCATCTTTACTCCATACGGCATAAAAGCAGAAAACTATGCAGATCAACAACTTAATTGGAATCAAATAATTGAACTCGCCAATGATCCGCTGGTAACCATTGGTGCCCATACAGTGAACCACCTCAAGCTGAACCAACTTACAGCCGATGAAGCTTACAAAGAAATCAAAAATTCTAAAATCCGGCTTGAAGATAAAATCGGCAGGCAGGTACATCACTTTTCCTATCCATTTGGAGGACGTAACGAAGCGGGAAAACGAGAATTTAAGATTGCACATAAATGCGGTTTTCACACAATGACAACGGTCAGAGAAGGAGCTATTTTCCCCGCCCATCGTCATTGTTGTGAATGCCTTCCCCGTCTGGAAATAACCGGAAGACACCAGGATTTGACACTGGTCGATATGCGTCTTTGCGGACTTGTGACTCTGCTGCGTAATGGCTTTTCCAGGGTAGTGTCAGCATAATCGCCCACCACAAGGGTCATATGCCCACATTCCTGCAGACAGGGCTCACGCAGTGCAGCCACCCTGACCACTCCACAACGGCATAGATATTGCAATGGATTTCAGGTAATATTTCATTGTTCAACAGGCTCAAAAGTAATGACTTTGAGTAAACAGAACATTCTGGTAAGCTAAACTGAACAAACCCAAAGGATACTCAAATCTCATGCCATCTTCTTATCATCGCCTACTCCTTTTAAGAAGTTTCAAATGTATTGATCTCTGCATTCTTATCCTTTCTTTTGGAATAGCTACCATACTCTCGCACCAGCAACTGGATATCACATCACTAAAAATTTTTCTTGCTATTCGTATCAGCGTACAAAACTTACTCCTCATCCTCGTCTTTACCTTTAGCTGGCATCTGGTTTTTTCATTCTACGAACTTTATAATCCCAGACGTATCTCATCACGCCGGGCTGAAACGCTCTCCATCGTCAAAGCTACAACGGTCTGCACCATTGGTATTTTCATTGTCTCCATTCTCTTTGACATAATGTTAGTTTCAAAAGCATTCCTCCTGCTATTCTGGCTTTTCAGTACTGGAGCGACCATCCTGAGCCGCTCAATTGGGAGGACTCTCCTGAGACGTTTCAGGGTGAGTGGTCAAAACAAACACAGATTACTCATTGCCGGCACAAATGATCGGGTTCTTGCTTTTGCTGAAAAAATCCTGGCCAAGCCGCAACTGGGATATGAGGTCGTGGAATTTATCGATACCGAATGGACAGACAAAAAACACGACGGCATCAGGAGTAAATGCCCCTTTATCCCCCTTGCGGATCTGGACGAATATGTGAAACATAATGTTGTTGACGAAGTAGTGATTGGATTACCCATCAAATCACAATATGAGCATTATGATAAAATCATTACAATATGCATGGATCAAGGAATCAACGTCAGAATACTTGCTGATTTCTTCCACAACAACCTTGCAAAATCTTCAACTGACAGTTTTGAAGGTATTCCTGTTGTCACATTGTACACTGGCACCATGGATAATGGCGCTCTACTGATTAAGCGAATCATGGATATAATCCTGTCATCTGTTCTTCTGGTTCTGTTGTCTCCATTATTTTTAATTACAATGCTTGTCATAAAAGCCGATTCGTCGGGAGCTGCTGTTTTTGTTCAGGAACGGCTTGGTCTTAACAAAAGACGATTCAAGCTATACAAATTCAGGACCATGGTTCAAAATGCTGAAAAGCTACAAAAAGACCTGGAAAAAGACAATGAAGCCGGTGGACCGAATTTTAAAATTGCAAATGACCCCAGAATAACACGAGTAGGTAATTTTTTACGAAAAAGCAGTATCGATGAGCTCCCTCAATTACTGAACGTACTCAAAGGTGATATGAGCCTGGTTGGCCCACGGCCTCTCCCTGTAAGAGATTACAATGAATTTGACCAGCGCTGGTTCAACCGACGTTTCAGTGTACGCCCTGGAATCACCTGTCTCTGGCAGGTAAAGGGGAGAAGTGACATTCCCTTTATTGAATGGATAAAACTTGATCTAAACTATATTGATCACTGGTCACTAAGCTTAGATTTCAAACTGCTTTTACAAACAATCCCGGCTGTATTGAAAGCTTCAGGGGCAAGATAAATTGTAACTGTTCAGGAGCGCCC
>JAYEOK010000123.1:15446-37110 GCA_034722915.1 Thermodesulfobacteriota bacterium
AACAGTGGTTAAGTAAATTACCAGCGACCACCTGAATAGTTACGATAAATTTAATTGAAAGACATCAAGGCATAAACCACAAAACCACTTGCCATATCAAATAGTTAACACCAGTTTCACAAGGATTCACAAGAATGAAAATAATGTTCAGCTATCCCGAGCTCAAAGGCAAGGGAAGCCCGATGCTCACCCAGAATCGTCAATTTCAATGGATGAGTATGGGATCGTATATATATCCGATGGTACCCGCCTATGCAGCGACCATTCTCCATCAGGCAGGCCATGATATTATCTGGTACGATGGCATTGCCGAGAGCCACAGCTATTCACACTTTCTGCAGACAGTTGAAAGCGAACGCCCTGATCTCATTATTTTTGAGACAAAAACTCCTGTGGTTAAGCTTCACTGGTCCATTATTCAGGATGTCAAAAAGATATCGCCGGAAATAAAAACCGTGCTCACTGGTGACCATGTAACCGCCCTACCGGAAGAATCACTTCTACAATCAGAGGTTGATTTTGTCCTTACCGGTGGAGACTATGATTTTTCACTGCAAGGACTCGTTGATGCCATATCCGGAAATGGCAGTATGCCGGGCGGTATATATTTTCGAGACAATGGAACACTCAAGAATTCCGGCCCATTTTCGCTGAAAAACGACTTAAATACTCTGCCGCTCATTGACCGGGATCTGACAAAAGCACATCTCTATTTTGAAAAGTGGAAGAAACGTGAACCTTTTCGCTACACCATGGTGGGTCGGGATTGCCAGTGGGGCAAATGCACCTTTTGCTCATGGACAACGCTTTTCCCCAATTTTCGAACCAGAACCGTTGAGAGTCTCCTTGACGAAATCGAAATGCTGGTCACGGATTATGGAGTAAAAGAAATATTCGATGACAGCGGGAATTTCCCCGCTGGTGCATGGCTTGAAAAATTCTGCAAAGGAATGATAAGACGCGGCTTAAACAAAAAAATCCTCTTTTCGTGCAATATGCGCTTCGACTTTCTAGTAAGACAGCCGGAGCTGCTTCCTCTTATGAAAAAAGCAGGATTTCGTAAGATGAAATCAGGCCTCGAATCGGCAAATCAGGCCACACTTGACCGGATTAAAAAGAATATCAGAGTTTCAGATATTGTCGAAGGATGCCGCATAGCCACTGAAGCAGGTATAGATATTCAACTGACCGTCATGGTTGGCTACCCCTGGGAAACACGTGATGACGCAGCACGAACCCTTGACCTTGCCAGGTCACTTATGGCAAAAGGACATGCGGAAATGCTGCAATCAACAGTGGTTGTCCCTTATCCCGGCACACCCTTATTCGAAGAGGCCAAAGAAAACGGCTGGATCAATTTTGAGCCATATGATTGCTGGGAACGTTATGACATGACAGAACCTGTGCTGACTATGCCGGACATGGAACCTGAAGAAATCATGAAAATGTGCAGCGATGTCTATAAATCATTCATAACCCCTAAGTTTGTGTTGCGCCAACTGATGAAAATCAGAACTCCTGAAGATATGAGTTATGTTCTTCGGGGAGGCAAAGCAGTATTTGGTCATCTCCTGGATTTTGCAAAAATTCGCTCATAACCTGTGAGTGGGATATGGAACGTAAAACTATTAATCTGCTTGGCACCACAATTGACGTCCTTGACGTAAAAGGCCTGGGAAAAAAGATTACTCAATACATAGCAGCAGGCATACAAACTAAAATCATGTACGTCAATACAGACTGCATGCTGATAGCAAAAAACAACCCCGAATACCAGGATGTTCTCAACAATGCAGACTTGGTGTATGCAGATGGCATCGGTGTGGTTCTGGGTGCGCGATTATGGGGAAACAGTCTGCCGGACAGACTGACTGCCGCCGATTTCATGCCTGATCTGTGCAGGGATTTTGCAAAACAGAAACTGCGGATCTATTTACTCGGTGCCATTGAGGGTGTGGCTGAAGATGCCGCGAAAAGCTTACAGAAAAAAATCCCCAATCTGCTCATTACCGGAACCCATCATGGATATTTCAAACAGGAACAATGCGCTGACCTGATAGCGGAAATAAATGCAGCCAGGCCAGATATTATCCTTGTGGGTTTTGGTGCACCACAGCAGGAATTCTGGATTCACGAAAACTCAAAAAACCTGGATGCCAAAGTTGTCTGGGGTGTGGGTGGACTCTTTGATTTTCTCTCAGGAAAAACGCGAAGAGGCCCAAAACTGCTCCTTGACAATGGTTTTGAATGGCTGTGCCGCTTAACCACTGAGCCGAAACGTCTCTGGCGCAGATACCTGATCGGAAACACCAAATTTATTCTTTATCTCCTCTGGGCCAGATTTGGTGGCGGGAGAAGGAATAATCATGCTGGTTGATCTTCTTTTTCTCATTACCGGAGTGGGATTTCTTCTTATTTTCTGCTATCTCCTTTTTCTTGCCGCTGCCAGCCTCTGGCCTCGAAAAAAAGAACTTCTTTCTGCCCCTGCAATCAGATTCGGGGTCATAATTCCTGCCCACAACGAATCCGAACTGATTGGCCGGACACTGAAAAAATTACAAAGTATCAATTATCCCAGTGAATTGTACGAAGTGATTGTCGTTGCAGATAACTGCGATGACAACACAGGAGAAATAGCAGAAAGTCTAGGGGCGTCATGCCTGTATCGCTACGATCCTGACAAACGTGGCAAAGGGGCAGCCCTCCACTGGGTTTTTCCACAGCTACTCTCCACAGGAAATCATGATGCCTATGTTGTGATAGATGCCGACACCCATATGGCAGAAAATTTCCTCACTGTTATCAACCACCACCTCCTTCAGGGAGCAGAAGTTGTACAGGCATACTCCGAACCCCGTCATCCAGACCGTTCCCCCTTGGAAAGCCTTGCATTTCTTGGCTTTGCGCTAAATCGTAACTTACGCTATCATGGTCGAAGCCGGCTGGGCTGGTCAGCGAACCTCATGGGAACCGGCATGTGTTTTGCAAGAAATATCATTGCAAAATATGGATGGAATACGACCACAATGGTTGAGGATATTGAATATGGTATGTTTTTGCGCCTCCAGAATGTACGGGTCGTCTTTGCGTATGACGCCCGTATAAGTGTAGAAATACATAAAGATATTGATCAATCCCAGGGGCAGAGAACCAGATGGGATATGGGAAAGTTCGAGGTCAGGAACCGGTATCTTCCTCAATTGCTGAGAAAAGGGATTGAAAAACGAGATCTCGGCTATTTCGACAGTGCAATGGAACTGCTGCTCCCGCCCTTTTCAATTTTTGTTATTATGGTTCTGGCCTGTTTCGGTCTTTATGTACTCTTTGATTTTCAAAAAGAGACTTTTAATTTTTATATCTGGATCAGCATAGTAGTAAGCCTCATATTCTATATTTTCACCGGATTGCTGACAGCCAGGGCTAGTTTTAAAGTATATCGTTCCCTTTTTTATGCACCTTTTTTCCTCTTATGGCGATCCTGGATTCTTTTGCTGGAATCCTTTAAAGGAAAAAATAAGCAACGACAATGGTAACAACTGACTTACAATGAATATTTTAGGAATTTCAGCATACTATCACGACAGTGCCGCATGCCTCGTGCAGGATGGCGAAATAATCGCCGCTGCCCAGGAAGAACGCTTCACCCGAAAAAAAAATGATTTTGCTTTCCCGAGTCAGGCACTTGCCTACTGTCTGCAGGAAGGTAAAATCAGTGCATCTGACATAGATTACATTGCCTTTTACGACAAACCGCTTATTAAATTCGAACGAATCCTTGAAACATACCTTGCCTTTGCACCTTACGGCATCAAATCCTTTCTCAAGGCAATGCCGTTATGGATAAAACAAAAACTGTGGATCAAAGATCACATTATAGAAGAAAGTGGTGGGTTTCAGGGAAAAATCATTTTCCCTGAACACCATGAGTCCCACGCAGCTTCAGCATTTTTCCCGTCCCCCTTTCAGGAAGCCGCCTTTCTTACCATTGATGGTGTCGGCGAATGGACGACAACAAGTTATGGTTCTGCCGCTGACAAACAAATTACCATACTTGCAGAAATGTTGTTCCCCCACTCTCTTGGTCTCCTGTATTCGGCTTTTACCTATTATACCGGTTTCAAAGTCAACTCAGGCGAGTATAAACTTATGGGCCTGGCCCCATACGGCGAACCCAAATATAAAGACCTGATTCTGTCCAGTCTCATGGATCTCAAGGAAGACGGATCGTTTAAACTGGACATGAAGTATTTCAATTATTGCGCCGGCCTTACAATGACCAATGAAAACTTTGCCAGTCTCTTTGGCAGGGCAGCACGAGAACCTGAAACTGCCTTAACGCAGATGGATATGGATCTTGCACGCTCTATCCAGGAAGTAACTGAAGAGGTGACCTTGAAGATGGTCAACCATGTCCATAAGGTAACAGGACAAAAACAGTTGTGCATGGCGGGTGGAGTGGCATTAAATTGTGTCGCCAATGGCCGAATCCTGCGTGAATCCAAATTTGAAGATATCTGGATTCAACCCGCTGCCGGTGATGCCGGTGGCGCCCTTGGTGCAGCACTGTTCACCTGGCATCAATATCTTGGAAACTCAAAACCTGTGGTCAAACAGACAGACTTGCAAAAAGGCTGTTACCTTGGCCCTGCATTTTCCAACTCTTACATCCGAAACTATCTGGAACAGAACAATATTTTCTATACTGAACTCAACGACGAAGAGATCCCCGAAATAGTCGCTGATCGCATTGCTGCACAGGAGGTAATCGGGTGGTTTCAGGGACGAATGGAGTATGGTCCCAGGGCCTTGGGCAACCGCTCAATCATCGGCGATTCACGCTCTCAGAAAATGCAGGAAACCATCAACCTGAAGATAAAATATCGTGAGAGTTTCAGGCCTTTTGCCCCATCTGTTCTACAGGAACGGGCAGCAGACTATTTTCAAATTGACAAAGAAAGCCCATACATGCTCCTGGTAGCTGACGTTAATGAAGACATTAAAAAGGTGCCATCCGACGACGACAGGCAGCTTACCGGACTCAACAAACTGCAAATCCCCCGCTCCACCATACCTGCCGTTACTCATGTTGATTATTCGGCACGGGTGCAAACGGTCAACGGAGAAGAAAATCCTCTCTATTATGCTCTTATAAAGGCTTTTGACACAAAATATGATTGTGCCGTCATTATCAACACATCTTTTAATGTCAGAGGTGAACCAATTGTCTGTACACCGGAGGATGCCTATTACTGCTTCATGCACACCGAAATGGACTGTTTAATGATGGGCAATTGTCTCCTGGAAAAAACCAGCAAAGACCAATAAAAGGGACACTCTGGATAATGCTCAAAAAAAATACAACTATCACAGCAGGTGAACTTAAAAAATTCGGTATCACCATCAGCATCGCACTTGCTGTTATTGCTTGGATTTTACTCTTGAAAGGCCATTCCAGTGGATTCTTTTTTTCTTTTTCAGCCTTGCTCCTGTTACTGGTTTCCCTGATACAGGCAACCCTGCTGAGACGAATCTACCCATGGTGGATGAAGCTTGCAGAAATCATGGGTTTTGTGATGACAAGGCTTATCCTGACCGTTCTCTTTTACACTGTTTTTACTCCCATGGGATTGGTGGCAAGGTTGATTGGCAAGGACTTTCTCTCCATAAAGATGCCAGACCAATCAAATGGGTATGGGAATAACTCTCCTGACAGTTACTGGGTACAAAAAGAAGTGACAAAACTTGATAGCAGCAGGATGGAAAAACAATATTGATGGCGTCGTAAAAAACTCTCTGCTCCGTCATTCCCGCCTGCGCGGGAATGACGGGATAAGGGATGTTTTGGCTTTTTACGAATTCATCAACATTGAGTAAATGGAAAATATCAGTATATTCAGGCATTATTTATTAATGTCTTTCTCACTGTACTATGGTAAATTATCTGCAAGTTCATCGCATTGCAAGGCGAATGTTTTTTTCGCACAAATGCACTATTATTTTTACAGGTTAACTGATAGACACATTTCCAGGTTATTCCTTATCAATAACTCCTAACACCGGGAAACGGTAAGTGAGGCTGGGACTCTTTTCAGTACCCCCTTGAGGGGTATAAGTGCCTTGTTGGTATATCCAACTTGCTAATGTTAAACGAACTTTTCATTTTCTTATTTTTTATGACAGCTTTTGAGGAGTAAGGCACTAACCCCGGTTCAACCGGAAATAATTCAGTTCACCGGATAAGTGCCTTATCAGAATATGTTCAAAAAAAACAAGAAAATATTCTGTAAGGCACTAATTTGGGAGAATATTATGAAAAAAATACTGTTGACATTGTTGGTATTGTTACTGCCATTTTCAGTTTCAGCTGAAAATTTAATACAATCCCCTGAGGATTTTAGCAACTCGGCCTGGACCAAGTATGGGGGTCCAACAATTACGCCTAACGACGACGGGAGCCAAACTCTTTCACAAAGTGTTGCTGCGACCAACTACGTCCAACAACTGATGTACACCAACAACAACTTGACGGATGGGGAGAGTTACGTATTTCGTGTACAGGTCAAACCGACAAGTGGTGAGTTGGCCAGAGTACGAATCAATCGGTATAAAGATGACGGGATCTATGCCTCAGTCACTCCGTTTACTACCCCGCTTGACTATGTAGACTGGGTCCCATTCACTATACCTTTCCAGGCGAACATGGCGTCCGACAACCCAGGCTATTTTCAAATTGAAGGACCGGACACATCGTCGGATATAAATATTAAATCATTACTAATAGCTGCAAATCCCGGAACTACTTTATACTCAACCGGGGATTCCATTTGTACTTTTTCCATTAATGATACATTCTCTGACAGCTCGACCCAATACACCGCATTCTACTCCTTCAGCGAAAACATTGTTGCCAGAAAAAAAGGACTAGCCGGCGCAAAGCTGGCCAATATCTATTCTGATATGCAGGCGAATCTGGCATCCGAGCATTATCCGGTAATTTTCATTGAGGGTGGATTCAATGATATCAATGCTGGACCGACGCCGCTGAATGAAATGCAGTCTGCCATGTCGGCAATAATTACTTTTGCCAGGACAAAAGCGGATCATATTGTGGTTTTTAATATTCCTCCTACCCTGCCTCAAGCGCAGCGAGAATTACAATATGACTACAACGCCTGGCTTCTGAATGAATGTGCCACTCAGGGAGTGCAACACTTTGACATGGTGGCCGTGCTTGGAACAGGTGGGGGGGGCTATGGGCTGGATCGTAATATGGATTATTATGCAGTTACAGGCGGTGGTGCAACGCATCCAAATGCAGCAGGTCATGAAGCACTGGCAACAGCGCTGTCTGAGCAGGTGACGCTTCCAGCGTCCAAATTGATTATCGATGGCGGCAACCCTGCAGCCTGTTTTACCAATAATCAATGCGACGATGGGCTAGCCTGCACAACGGATCTGTGTGTCGATGCAGGGACTGCAGATGCATATTGCGAAAGCACCCTGCCTGCTTGCAGTTCAGAGCAGGACATCTGCTGCGACAGATTGCCTGGTTCAGAAATCCCCAATGTACCGCCGTTCCTGATACCTGCCGAGGACAAGGTACGAGACTATATACAATATAGTGTATTGGGACCATGGGGGGGGACAAAGTATGCCTACATTCCTGTTGAATACGAAACTGAAATTACCGGAGTATATATCGTCAACGAACCACAGAACATTGAAATCAGCCTGGCAGGCAAAAACTGGAGCGGCAACGGATATATTATCAACATTGGTTTGCTGAATCAGAATCTCAATGAAAATATGTATATCGCTATTCCCATGGCTGACGCCTGGAATGGCTGGCCAATTCTTTTTTATCAGGCTCCAGGACAAACCAGCTGGCAGCGGGATGTGCAGTCAAGAATTGTTGGTTCTTCCTCCGATTACATACTGGCTAGAGTGAACAGGGCAGGACGGTTCACGGCTGCCTATATTACTCCTGTTGTCGACAATGACAAAGATGGCTACTCTGTTGCTCAGGGAGACTGTAACGATTACAATCTGGATATTTCTCCTGGAACCACTGAAATTTGTGAAAACCAGGTAGACGACAACTGTGATGGTCAGGTCGATGAGAACTGCATCACTGTTGAAACGGCTAGCAGCAACGAACTGGAATGGCAGCAAATAGGTCATCCAGGTCAATTTAACCATAGCCAGGCGGTTACGTACTGCAGTTCTTTGGTCGAATCGGGCCTCGGCTGGCGGCTACCCACCAAAGATGAACTTAAAAAACTGGTGGTCTGTACCAATGGCACGGACACCCCGCTGGCAGATGAGACAAGCTGCGGAACTGGATATCGATTTCCCACCATCGGTTCTCAGTTCAGCTGTTTCAACAGTAGATACTGGACGAATACAGCTGAGGATGAAAACTTCTGGGCGGTCAATTTTTATACAGGACAATCTGACACCTTCAGCCCTGTAAGCACCGGAAACGTACGTTGTGTCAGATCGAGTCTCACACCTTAATGAAGTATGGCTGGCTTGACGCTTATGCGGGCTTACCGTTCATCATCGATGTTAGTGCCTTACAGAATGTTTTCTTGTTTTTTTTGAACATATTCTGATAAGGCACTTATCCAGTGAACTGAATTGTTTCCGGTTGAACCGGGTTAGATTACATTGGCAGGCCAGGTAAACATATACCGCAGACCAAATCGATTCGCCAAACTGACTAACAATACTGGTCCGGCCAGACCGGCTGCTGTGGCCCCAAGAAGGTGTACACTTACACTGTTAACCTCAGCAATTTGGATTGCTGCAATTCGAAAACCTGCCGAAAAAATGATATGAGCCACAAAGATCTCAAGGGATCTGTTGCCCAAAAACATGAAAATGGAGCTGATCGTTTTTGAGATGGAAAACAGAAACAGGGACGCAAGTAAAACAAAACCAATGCCAAGCATTGCGACCAACGGCTGCATCCATGAATATATTTCGGGAGAGAGTTTACTCGATCCAGGCTGAATTATAATTGAAACAAGAAACAACAACAGAGCAAAAAAGAACAGCCTGTGGCTTCCCGGCCAGTTCTTCATAATGTAAAACACTAGAAACTCCGAACAAAATATACCGGCCGAAAAATAAATAAAGTTACCGGCAAGATATATAAACACTAAACAACCAGTTCCATGACCAAGTTGAAGCACTATAAATAACAGTATACCTACGCCTAAGCAAATTGTTCTGGAAGAGGTAATCTGTTTGAGAACAACAAAGAAAAGAAAAATAAAAAAAAGAGCGTAAAGAAACCAAAACTGCATTATCGGCTCAATGGGTATCTTCAGAAAGTCGACCATGGTCATTGTGTTGGTGGTGCTCTCTGCCACCAAAAGCTGCAACAACAATTGAAGTACAGACCAAAGGACAAATGGATATGCTATTGTCTGGAGCTTTCTTAATATGAAGTTCCCGATCGATCGCTGTGCAGATTGCATGGCAAAGATTCCGGAAATAAAGAAAAAGGCAGGCATATGAAAAGAATAAATCCAGCCATTGACCATATGGTAGATATTTGCATCATGTAAAATGTTATTGTTAAAAACAGCCTGCCAGGCATGACCAAAAACAACAAAAACTATTAACAGCCCTTTGGCGATACCGATATATGCTACACGTTCAGGATAAGGTAACCCTGATTTTGTGTGTTGCAGCACTGGTCTTGCCATTTTTCCATCTCTTATAAGGTTGCTCTTTTTGTTATTTTCTTACCGATATAACAGCAAAAATTTGTAACAGATTTTGAAGGATACGATTTATGTCTAAAGCATCAACAATATTTGAAATATGGGGATTTTTAAAAGAGAGAAAGAAATGGTGGTTAGCACCTATTATACTTTTTCTCGTTCTAATAGGTGCTGTACTCGTCCTCGCAGAAGGATCTGCCATTGCACCATTTATTTACACGTTATTTTAACATATTAGTGCCTTACAAAATATTTTCTTGTTTTTTTTGAACATATTCTGATAAGGCACTTATCCAGTGAACTGAATTGTTTCCGGTTGAACCGGGTTAGATGTGATTTCCTTATTTTATTTTGCTCATAATGATCTAGGTATTTTCACCCCACAGGTAGGCATTTGTCTCCGAGGGAGAACGGTAAAAAGTCCAATGAAACTAAAAACTTTCCGGTTTAGGAACGGGAACAAAATAAGTTGAGCAAAAATTAATAGGCATTTTTTTCGTATTCAAGACGCGAGGCAGAAGCATAGCGGGCTATGTGATCAACGAGCAACGCAGAAGACGGACAAAAGGACATTAATTTGTTCAAGTTATTTCGTGTACGTTCCTTAGCTGGCTTAATTTTATTCAGTCCCTACGTTCACTGCCACAATCGAAACAAAAAAAGCATACAGCCAGGCTACTTTATCCTGAATCACACATGATACGCTGAACAGTACCTGCTTAGGAACGGAGCGCAAATAACTTGAACATCTCGCATCTTGTCTTCAGGCCATCTTTGGCCGATCATCAATCACAAAGTCCTCAACGTAGCCCGCTACGCCTGCGGCTTTGTTCAATCAGATCGGTCAAACATGACCTAAATCCAAGCGCGATTTTGTTCAAGTTATTAACGCTCCGTTCCTTACTTTGTAATATATTACAAAACATGTAGCAACCATGCGATTTTTTAAAGCCTTACTCTACATACTTTATATTCTGACAGTTTCTTTAGTTATCACAGAAGTTTTTGTGAGGATCTGGGGATACTCTGAACATTATTTGTATGATCCGATTTACATGCCCTATGACAAAACAAATGATATTCCTTATATTCAAAAACCTGGTTTAAACAATGTGCAGGCTCGTGGACTTGCTGTTATTAACACTGACAGTCTTGGTCTTCGATCAACAGTTGCCGGCCGTGTTTATGAGGATAAACAGGATAAGGAATTTAGAATTGCGATAACCGGAGACTCAGTCACTTTTGGTGAGGGCGTTTCCCAAGCTGCCGATACTTATACAACTGTAATACAAAGTATTCTGAACAGCAAACAACAGACAGTAAACGTAAGTACTTTTAATTATGGTGTATCCGCCTACAGCGTACAACAAATGTGGGCCACCCTGCAGCACAGAATGCTGGAAGCCCAACCTGATCTTGTAATTATGGCTGTAGTACCGGAAGATTTCACTCTCTCCCGTACAGGTACTGTGGACAAATGGGGATACACTGCACAAAGTGACGGTGCCGAATTACTGGATCAGGATTCTTTTCTAAAAAAAGTATTGCGAAAAATTCATCTTACCTATTTCCTGCGTGATATGGTTTACCGCTACCACCACAAGGGTGAAGAGTACCAACCAGGATCACCTGTTAAAATTGCACCTGATTCCTACAACTATATCCTGAAGTTTCAGCAAACAGCTCAACAGATGAAGCTCCCGTATCTTCTCCTTTTGCTGCCGCCCATCAACCATACATATAGCCCTGATTTTATAAACAAACTCACAAGGGACAATATTCATTTTCTGGACTTAACTTCCCTTGTTAATGAATTTTCACCCGAAGAATACAGAACCAGTACCTTTGATGGCCATCCATCTCCAATTGTACACAGAAAAATTGCCGAGAAAACGGCTGATTATCTGTTACACTCTGATTTAATTTTTCCGATCGGAATGTAAACGGATTAAGCTTTTTCAGATGATCATAACATACTGATTTTATAACAGGACCACACAGCCATGAATGTTGTTTGCGTATACTCATTGTCAACTTTTTCTCTAAAAAAAGAGCTCTATAGTCCGGGCGATATTCCTTTCGGTATTTCATTTATCGCAACCATCCTGAAACAGGCCGGCCATAATGTGAAACTCGTCGTTGTCACTCCCACCACAGCTCTCGAAGAGAAACTGCAAACCCTTATTGATGATTTCAAACCCGATTTATTCTGCCTGACAGCTGTTTCAAGCCAGATCCCCATCATTAAAACGGTTGGAGAAATCATTAGAAGTATCGATCCATCAGTATTTATCGTTCTCGGAGGAGCACACCCGACTTTAAACCCTGAAGAGGTAATCAATTATGATTTTGCAAATGCAGTATGCGTTGGAGAAGGAGAAGATGCTGTCATTGCATTATCAAGGCAGATAGAGTCCGGGGCAAAGCCTGCAGGAATCCATAATTTATGGATAAAAAACCCTGATTCCGGAACTATTGAACAAAACCCCACCCGCCCTTTTCAGGATGATCTTGACAATCTGCCTTTTATCGATCGGGAAATGTGGGAACCTTACATATCCAATAAAAAAGATATGATTTACACAGTGCTGGCCGGACGTGGTTGCCCCAACAAATGCACCTACTGTTCTAACCATGCCCTGGCAAAAGTCACTACTGGCCGATATGTCCGCTTTCGTTCTCCAGATAACATTATCGAGGAAATACAGGCTCTTTTAAAACACGACCCCCTTGTGGAAACAGTTTTCCTGGAAACAGAAACCCTTGGTGTAAATCTAAAATACACCCATCTACTTCTTGATCGACTCGTTGAGTTCAACAAAACACTGACAAAACCGTTAAAGTTTGGAACCAATCTGGCCCTGACCACCAAAATTCAAAATAATCGTGAACTCCTGCAGGCATTTAAAAAAGCCAACCTGGATTTTTTCAGAATTGGTCTTGAGTCGGGTTCTGAAAAAGTAAGGAGTGAGATACTCAATCGCCCCAAATACTACAATAAAGACCTGATAGAATTTTGCAGATTAGCACGTGAATTTGATGTAAAATACACAATAAACCTGCTCATCGGCCTGCCAGGGGAAACCATAGAGGATTTCCAGGAAACAGTTGCTATCACACGTCTATGTCGACCAACATTTGGTGTCTCAGTTAATATCTTTTTCCCCTACCCGGGAACAAAGCTCTTTAATCTTTGTAAAGAACAGAACTTGCTGGGAAAAAAATCCCGAACCACAATTTTTGAAAGAACAGCTACCGTGCTCGAGCTTCCCGGTTTCACTCCCTCGCAGATAAAAAAAGAATATATCCTCTTTTATTACAAAGTATACAAAGGATACAAACCCTGGTCTGACATTGCAGCAAAAACAGTTCGTTATACAATCGATACCTTGCCGACGGTCAAACGCTTTCTCTCAAAAATTGTCCACTTTAAAAGTGTCCTTTTTTCCAGGGGATAGTCGTTGAATCACTCAGATACAGTTAACAGCAGCAGGTTTGAACCGGCAAAACAAGCGATTCAAAGCTTACAAAAAAAAACATTTCCCCTGCTGACTGGAGTTGCCAGCCATAATGGTTCAATCTCTCTGTTCGATCAAATGGTTGCCAGCGCAACCAACTTTTTCACCGGTATCATTATTGCCAGAAGCTGCAGCAAAGAAGAGTTTGGGCTCTACATGCTTGGTTTCAGCATTATCCTCTTTATCCATGAATTGCAGACATCCTTAATCTCCGCACCCTACATGGTATACAGTCAACGTCTCTCTGGTAAGAAACAGGCTCTTTATACCGGCAGTTCACTCGTACATCAGTTGCAACTTTCAATACTGATTATTCTGGCTCTTTTTTTAGGTAATCTGGCTATACTCTATGGTTTTGGTTCCAGTTCGCTCATACCTGTCATTCGAGCTCTGATGCTGTTTGTTTTTTTTATTATGCTGAGAGAGTTTATTCGGCGAATCTGTTTTGCCGGTTTCATGATGCGCACAGCCCTGATTCTCGATTGTATAGTTGCAGCAGTTCAGCTGAGCGCTCTTCTCCTGCTGGCCCGGCTCAACATTCTTTCAGCTGGTACTGCATTTTATTGCGTTGGTAGCGGCTGCGCAATTGCGGCTATTGGTTGGCTTTTTTTCAGACGACACTCATATTTGTTCGCCCAAAATCATATCTTTGCTGATTTTAAAAAGAATTTATCTTTTGGCAAATGGACTTTTGCCAGCAGCCTGTTATGGGCAGTAAGCATGGCTGTCTACCCATGGTTACTTGCATTTTTCCATGGAACGGCCGCAACAGGAACCTGGGCTGCATGCTGGGGAATCATTGCCATAGCAAACCCGTTGTTACTTGGCATCCAGAACTTTCTCGGGCCCAAAATTGTTCAATCATACACGAATCACGGTGCCCATGGATTACGCAAATTTGTAGCCAGAATTACAGGAATCTACCTGCTTATTGTAATACCACTCGCTATTGGACTCTTCTTCTTTGGTGGCCAACTTGTGGTCTTATTCTATGGTGAAAAATACGCAGGCAATGGTCATATTGTTTCTCTTCTTGCTGTGAACCTCCTTGTTATTGCGGCCTCTTTTACCCTGTCCCGTGCACTGCTCGCCATGGAAAAGGCAAAAGTGTATTTTATGGCAAACATAATCCCTCTTGTCATCATACTTTCTGCAGGCGTTATACTGGTAAAATATCTTGGACCACTTGGTGTTGCCTGGGGGGTACTGCTCGGAACCAGTACAACCGCTGCATTGATGACCATTCTATTCTTTAGATTAATACGAACTGCCTGTGCCGCAGAAAAAAACAATGAATAAGCCTTCTTCCACCAGCCTTAATATAGGCGAGCTACCCTGGGGAACATTTTTCTTTCTTCTCCTGGTCTTTGCCCTGGTAACTCCTTTTGATTTTTCCTGGCCACAGACCGTACAACTTAAAGAAAATTTCATCGATACCGGCGAAGCCATTGCAAGAATGGAGCATGGCAACATGGGTCGAAGGATTGGCATGTTACTGCTGGGAGCTTTTGCAATATTTACCCTTGCCAGAACGGAAAACCGGTTCCGAATCAATGAACCTGTTGGCTGGGTTCTGCTATTTTATTTCATCTGGATTATCTTCAGTCTTACCTGGTCAATTGACCCAATATTTACTTTACGGCGAGTGGTTACAGTTGGCATTCTCTGGTTTGCCGCTGCTGCTATAGGCGCACGCCATTCCCTGCGCGAATTGGCAGTCCTTGTGGTGTTTGTCTGCGGAGCAACCCTTGTTCTCGCTTTTGCAAATGAAATAAGACTGCATACATTCAATCCAGTGGATAACATATGGCGATTTTCCGGCCTGTTCCACACAGTGGCAATGGGCTGGAATTGTGGACTTCTCGCCCTTGCAGCAATGTATCTTGCACACGTTGATAAGCAGAACACCCATCGGCTTTTTTTCTACTGCGTCCTTGCTGTATCCATTGTTTTTCTACTGCTTACCAAAAGCAGGATGGCAGTTGCAGCGTCCCTTCTCAGCATGGGGTATTTCGGGTTTCGAGTTGTTTCCAGACGCAATAAAATGCTGCTGGTTTTAAGTATTATCAGCATTGCTTGTTTCAGCTACCTTTTACTTGGCGACATGCTGCTCTATTATGGTGAAGAGATGTCAACTCTTGGCAGAGGTGATGCAGCCAAGGAATCGGTGAGTAACCTCACTGGCCGAATCCCACTCTGGATAGAATGCTTTCGCTTTATAATTGATAAGCCAGTGCTGGGTTATGGATTCAACTCATTTATCAGCCCCACTAATATCGAAACTATTTACCGCAATGTCGGATGGATACCAAACTCCGTGCATTCCGGATTTATGGACGCACTCATGGGACTTGGTTTTGTGGGAGTTGGTGCCATGATCATATCTTTTGCTCTGACGCTTGCACGTTCTCTTCTGCTATCAAGAAAATCAGTCGACTACATTTTCGTCACTTCTGTGCTTCTCTGGCTCTACTACAACCTTCTGCTTGAGGCAAATCTCATTACAATGCCAACATTTATGACTTTTTTCGGTATGATATTGATCTCGCGGCTCTCTTTTTTGCCAGGCACTGAATGGGAGACAGGGAAATGAGCAAACCGACAATAAGTGTGGTCATACCAACATACAACCGTTCTGCCATGCTGCGGGAAACCATGGCCTGTATGACTTCCCAGCAGACAGATGGCGAATTCACGTATGAAGTTCTCATCATTGATGATGCATCCACTGATGATACCAGCAAAATCGCTCAACAAATTATTGACACGGCACCAATTCAGGTACGATATCTGCTTGAAGAAGGCCGTGGATATACTGCTGTCTTGAACAGAGCAGTTAAAGAGTTCTATGGAGAGTGGCTGGCCTTTTTTGATGATGACCAATTAACCCATTCAAGCTGGCTGAAGGAACTGTACAGTGCCGGAATACAGCAACACGCTGAAATAGTGGGCGGACCGATTTTACTGGCTCTGCCTGAAGAGGTACTTGCCCGCTTAGGCCCTGTCTGCCGTGATTTGTACGGTGAAAGCCCTGATGTCCGTGAACCTCAAAAATACGCTGCCAGGCCACCACTGCCATCTGGTGGCAACCGGCTTGTAAAACGTCGGGTATTTGAAAGCATAGGCACATTTGACGAGACCATGCTGACCGGCGGCTGTGACCGTGATTTTCTGTTACGGGCTCAAGCTGCAGATATTTCCATGGCCTGGGCACCACAGGCAACAGGACGTCATCTTATACCGCAGGAACGAACCAGCTATAAGCATATCAAATGGTACAGTCTGCAATGGGGATGTTCCTTTGCCTACATTGACTGGAAGCGATTTGGAGCACTAAAAACGACCATCTCCTGCATTGCCAGGATAGGACAGGCTGTGCTGGTAAACCTGCCTAAACTGCTCTGGTCAAAAATCTGGAAAAATCGAGCAAAGACGATTGATACTCAGGCTCTTCTCTGGCGGGCTGTGGGGTACACAAGAAAAACTTTACAACTCATGGCACCAAAACTCTTTTCCCAGAAACATTTCTTCTCACGCGTCGAATTTCGTCGTTCCAGGGAAAACACCTGAAACAACCCAGGCTTTACGGCAACAGTCTGTCATATCCCCCACCAGGGTCAAATGCCACACCTGCAATACACATGAATAAAAAGGTAAATATGAAAAATAGTACTGTTATCAATAAAACCATGGCTCGTGAAGATCTCAATTCTCCCCAAGCTATAAAGATTATTGAAGAACTCAATGAGTTGATTACCGAATTAAGAGCCAAAGGAGTAAAAATCAGCACCTGGTATGGCAGTTTTGATTTGGATAACGAGCCTCTGGAGCCAATCAATCGCGGCTATGGATACACACCGCTTGATGATGTAGTGGATGACAGGAATTTCCCATGGTTTCTTTACTGGGAAATCATCTGGATCGTATTGCATAATCGATTTGAAGCAGGACAGCATCTCCTTGATCTTGGCGGCAGTTCTTCTCTATTTTCCTACTACATGGCTTCAAAAGGGTTGAATGTTACCACCGTGGACCTGCAGCAGGATCTGGTAGATAACGGAAACCTCAGCGCTGAAATAATGAATTGGAAGCTGCAAAATTATGCAATGGACATGAGAGACCTGAACTTTGATTTCGAATTTGACCATATCACATCAGTGTGCGTGTTTGAGCATATCCCCATGTTTGCCAGAGTGGAAATTAATAAAAAAATAAAAGTCATGCTCAAGCAGGGGGGACATTTCAGTATTACTTTTGACTATCGCAATCCCAGCAGACTTGCCAGAATCAATACGGCACAGGATGTGCATAATCAATTCATATCCCCTTCCGGCTTAACAGTTCGGGGCAACAGTAAATTTTATGATGAGCCGACAAACTATCTGCTGACTCCATTCTTTTACAAAAAAAGATTATTCAAATACAAGTTAAGCTGTATCCGGGACAAACATTTTCTACCTTGGGAATATTTTAGAACAAAGGACGAAAACGACTATACTTTTGGCTCTCTGTTTTTAAAAAAACAAACGTAACGGCTCAGGAACACGACTAAACGCATACATACCATGCATATTTACAGTTTTTTTTAATGACTAGATAAAAACTAACCACGCAGAGCCTGATAAGTGCCTTGGTGGTAAGGACAACTAATTGTTTTCAACACTTTCCAGGTTTCTTGTTTTTTATTACAGCTTTTCTGGAGTAAGGCACTAATGAATAAAGAAGAAAAAATAAAACATTTTGACGCCATGGCCAGTGAACGGACTAAATGGCGAAAAAAAGGCGCATATTATCACGCAGAACTGGAAAGATATCTGCGCTTTCTGGTGCCCGAAGGTGCGTCTGTCCTGGAAATTGGATGTGGTACCGGCGAACTGTTGGCTTCACTGAAACCAGGTCGCGGCGTTGGGGTGGATATCAGCTCTAAAATGATCGAAAAAGCGCAACAAAACTTCCCGGATCTTGACTTCCAGATCGATGATTTCGAAGACTTGCAGATAACTGAAAAATTTGATGTTATCATTATTGCTGAAACCCTGGGTCATGTTGATGATATCCAGGCAGCATTCAGGGGACTGCATAAAGTCTGCACACCGGAAACCCGCATCATCACAATTTATTTCAATTATCTATGGGCTCCGGTGATAAAGCTTACAGAATCAGCCGGCATACGCATGAAACAATCCCTGCGACACTGGCTGCCCCTTGATGACATCGAAAACCTGCTCGACCTGGAAGACTTTCAAGTGGTTAAAAAGGGATACAGGGTACTGATGCCAATCAAAATCCCTCTACTGGCATCCTTTTTCAATAAATTCCTCGCCAACATGCCATTTTTCTGGAAAATGGCACTGACCGAAATCCTGGTTGCCCGCCCCATAGCACAACGAAAACCTCAAGATGATGTCTCCTGTACCGTACTTGTCCCCTGCCGTAATGAAAAAGGGAATATCGAGCAGGCCGTATTGAGAACTCCGAAAATGGGTAAGGCCATGGAGATTATTTATGTTGAAGGCGGATCAAGTGACGGCACCTATGAGGAATGTTTACGTGTGCAGGACAAATACCCGGATAAGGATATCACAGTTCTCAGGCAGGATGGCAAAGGCAAAGGCGATGCTGTACGCAAAGGTTTTGCAGCAGCAAAGAATGATGTCCTTATGATCCTTGACGCTGACCTTACTGTACCACCTGAAGACCTGCCTAAATTCTTTAATGCCATTACCTCTGGAAAAGGTGAGTTTATCAATGGTTCCCGAATGGTCTATCAAATGGAAAAAGAGGCCATGCGTTTTCTCAACACCCTTGGAAATAAATTTTTCAGCCGCGTGTTCACCTATCTGTTTGAGCAGAGAATTCGAGATACCTTATGCGGCACCAAAGTGCTCTGGCGGGAAGATTATATAAAAATTCAAAATGGACGTAAATACTTTGGTGAGTTCGATCCTTTTGGTGATTTCGATCTGCTCTTTGGAGCAGTGAAGCTTAACTTAAAAATTAAAGAAGTACCTATCCGTTACCGCGATCGGACCTACGGAGAAACCCAAATCAGTCGTTTTCGTCATGGAGTACTGCTCTTAAAGATGTCCTGGTTTGGCCTGTTTAAAATTAAATGGATTTGATGGAAGATCCAGAGAGCAGAACAGGTACTGACATTACCCTATTCTGTATTTTCCTCTAATTAAAAGAGGAGAGATAAATAAATTTTACGACAACAACTCAAAAATGCCTTATCTACGAGCATCTAAAAACATATTTTTCTGCCAAGTCCTTACACTATTCCTCTTTACTCTGCTATCGGGGGGACACATCTGGGCCACGACCTATTACGTGGATGCTACGAACGGGAATGATGGTTTGACTGGAACGTCAACCGCTAACGCCTGGCAAAAGGTGAGCAAGGTTAATGGCAAGGAGTTTAATCCCGGTGACATCATACTGTTCAAACGTGGTGAAGTCTGGCACGAACCCCTTGTTATCCCCTCCTCCGGCACAGCTTCATTACCTATAACCTTCGGTGCTTATGGATCAGGAGATCGACCACTCCTCGACGGCACCTATTCAGATTTCCCTCAAGCTTTGCAATGGGCACATGTCGCAGGAAACATATATAAAACCACCCAACCCTCCTGGCCCAACAATCCTGGTTTACTCCTGTATGAAGGTGTGGCAAAGCCACCGATTACAACCCTGCAGTTCCCCTCAGTACCAATTGCATTAAAAAAAGGTGCTGTTCTTATGCAAACGGACGCCCACTATAGCAACCTCTGGGTCACCTCAAAAAGCGTAAATACAGTTTCAGGGATAACGTTTTTTACTATTTATGAAAACGAAAATGTCTACGCGCGCCAACTCAATGCAAATGGCCAGGAGATACAGCTTGGCTTGCTGGGCCATCCAGAGATAATTAGCAGCCTGGCCAGTTTAACCGAACCGGGGCACTGGTACTGGCAGAACAATACAATATATCTCTATTCCGCTACGCATCCAAGTTTCATTGACGTAAAAATTGCTCAACTGGAAACAGGTATTAATTCAGCGCACAAAGATCATTTAATAATAAAAGACATTGCTGTACAAGGATACAAGGGTATAGGTGTATATCTTTTTGGAACAGAGGAATCGGTAGTGCAGAATATGCACGTCTCAAATATTGGCTCTTCTTCTCATCAAACCGGTATTTTAATCCATAACTCAAAAAACAATACCATTATAAATAACAGGGTTGAGTCTGCATTGCGGGTCGGTATTGCCATCTTTGCCGCAAATGCACAACCTTTTTCCCATGGTAACACAGTGACAGGCAATACGGTTCTAAACTCCGGTTCAGCCGGTATCAGCCTCAGTTCAAATGGACCACTGATCGCCAACACAGTGGAAAACAATAAAATTATCGGCAACACCGTCTCAAATGCCAACGCCTTGTCCTATGATGCTGCTGGAATATATGCACTCTTTGTGGGTGGAGGAAATACAATTCAGTCCAATACTATTCTGAATTGTGGCAGCAATGAATTACGCAGCTCAGGTATCATGATTGAAGGAGGAACCAGCCCATCCATTAAGCCTTTCCTTATTGACCGGAACACCATTGAAAACAATTCGCTGGCGGGTATCGCGGTTTCCGGAAAAAATCATGTTATTACAAATAATACACTTCGTAACAATGGGGTTCCATCCTGGGAAAATGCCCAGATGCTTTTCTTTCCCTCCTTTGGCGCAAATGCCTCAGGCTGTACTGTAGACAATAATATCATGGAGGCCGCCAGTAACCAATTTTTGGTTTCAGTGTTAGATGCAATGGGTCACGTCAGTCCTCCCCATATCATTAATAACAACACATACTGCAGTACCAATACCACTCCCTTTTGCTGGAGTTACTCAACCTGCAGTGGTCCCCTGGATTTTAACAGCTGGAAAATCGTGTCAGGACATGATAGCGATTCCAGTTTCACAATTGGAACCTGTCCCACCCCATCTGGAAAAAAAAGTAACTTAAATGGTGTCTACCTGCTCTTGCTGCAGGAATGACTCTTGCCAGAAATAAAAACTCGCACCGTCCAGACAAGAGCAGGTACCTGTGACAAGTAGCAGACAAACAACTTCCTCCACAGCACTGTATGATTGTTAAATATTCGACTAGCACCCCATCTTCGCCCGATCCGGCTTTTTCGCATATGCCCCCAATATAGCTCTTAAGCCGGCTTGGACGAACCTGCGGCGCTACCCAAACATTTACAATTGACGGATTGTTGCACTAATTTTCCTGCAACCCGAATACTTACTATGATTGTTAAAAATACTATTTTATTCCAGGGATTACTTCTTTGCCTGTTCTGTTTATTCCCGTATCAGGTTTTTTCAACAAACTACTATCTGGACTCAGCAAATCCAAATTCCGGTGTCGGAACC
>JAYEOK010000123.1:37210-40267 GCA_034722915.1 Thermodesulfobacteriota bacterium
TATGATTGTTAAAAATACTATTTTATTCCAGGGATTACTTCTTTGCCTGTTCTGTTTATTCCCGTATCAGGTTTTTTCAACAAACTACTATCTGGACTCAGCAAATCCAAATTCCGGTGTCGGAACCCTTGACGACCCCTGGCAGGAAATCAGCAGCATCAAAAACATCAGCTCGGGAGATGCCATTCTATTCAAACGCGGTGGCATCTGGCAGGAGTCACTGCTTGTCCCGTCATCCGGTATAACTATCGGATCATACGGAACAGGCACACAGCCGATTCTTGATGCAAGCCTCCCTGTTACAGGACAATGGATAAAAATAAGCTCAGAGGTGTATTCAACACCCTTGGCAGTTCAGCCAGGTGTTTTATTGTATGACGGGGCAGCAAAACCATCAATTACAACCTTAGGCTTTGCTTCTGTTCCTTCTTCTCTTGAATCCGGTGCTATCCTCCTGCAATTAGACGCTACATACTCCAATCTCTGGGTAACATCCAAAACAGCAAACACAGTATCAGGAATATCTCTGTTTACCATACACGAGGATAAAAAAATAGTTGTCCGCCAATTGACAGAAGGACGTGAAAAACAGTGGCCCACCGCTCTTGGCGTCCCCAAGGTGATTCACAGCGCAAAGGGTTTAAGCCAGCCCGGGCACTGGTATTGGGCAGATGGTATCCTGTATCTCTTTTCAGATAGTGATCCTTCATCTATCGCAGTGGCAGTTGGGGACAAACCTTACGGAATCCAGGCATCCGGCAGAAACAACCTGACAATTGAAAACCTGACAGTACGCGGGGCAAATGAAGTCGGAGTATTTCTTCTGAACACCAGTGAATCAATAATTCGCAATATTCGTATCCAAAACAGCGGCAGCCTGGGACATAAAACCGGCCTGCTGCTCTTTAACTCCAGCAATAACACTATCATTCAAAACAGCATCGACTCTGTACTGAAAAACGGAATCGCACTCTATGCAGAAGGCGGTCTGACCTGTAACAATACCCTTTCCGGCAACAGTGTCAGTAATGTGGGGGCGGCCGGGATCACTCTCAGTTCCGACGGTAATGCTAAAAATATTTCCAACAACATCATTGAAAAAAACTCAATAAGTGAAGCAAACACAATTTCTTATGATGGTGCCGGCATTTATACACTCTTTGCCGGCAGCAATACGATACGGGAAAACACGATCACTAACTGTGGTACAGCCACACTCCGCAGTGCAGGTATAATGGCTGATGGCAGCACGCTGCCACTGGTAATCGATTCAAACACCATCAGAAATAATTCCATTGGCGGCATAGCAGTCAGTGATTCCGGTCATCAAATCATAAATAACAGATTGGAATATAACGGCGTCTCTTCATGGGACAATGGACAAATTCTTTTTTTTCCGGTTTTTGCTCCGGCAAAAAACTGCACAGTTACAGGGAACACCATGACAGCAGGAGTGCAGCAATCACTCTTGTTTGGAGCATCAGGAAGTACCAGTGGACATACTATTGATCACAATACATACTCAAGTGTTGAAATATTTCCTTTTGTCTGGTCCGGTGCATCAATGAATTTTGTAGACTGGAAGCAAACGACAAAACACGATTCGCATTCTATATACACGTCCAAATCCGATTCCCTCCAAGATTCCAAAGCGCCTGAGAAACAGTCTTTCAGGTAGGAAGTTATTCATGAACAGACAGCCCCCCCTGCAAATCATTCTATCGTTCCTCGACCGACACCAAAATAGAGTTATTCACCTTACTGCACTTTTTTTTCTAGTCGCAGGATTGGGATACTCACTCTATCTCGGCAACGAGATACGTTTTCCAGATGAAAAACAGTACTTCAAAATTGCACAGAATCTTGCCGCCGGTAATGGCTTTTCCATTAACGGCATAGACCCCACAGCTATTTTCCCACCGGTGTATCCACTCTTCCTGGCCCTGTTTATTAAACTTGGCGCACCGGTTTTTCTGCTGCGTTATCTCAATTTTATTGCTCTTGCATTGTCGGTATATATCATTCGGTCTATTCTGAACCAGGAAAAAGCACAATCCGGATCTGCCCTGTCAGCGATACTTCTGGCTGGCTACGGCGTTCTCTTTTATACTGCCGGAACCCTCTACACCCAAACCCTTTATACTCTGACCCTGCTTTGTATTGTCCGCCTGGTAATCGTGCGGGATTTCGACTATCAAAAAGCCATTCTCCTTGGCCTGTTATCAGCGCTGCTTATCATGATTCACCCCACCGGCGTTTTTATTCCGCCACTGGTTGTGATCTGGCTCTTTTTCCCACGCAATTACCACATCATAAAAAAAGGAACGGTTGCGGCTCTCATTGCCGTAGCCTGTATATCCATCTGGAGTTATCGAAATTACAAAACTTTTGATCGTTTCATCCCCCTCACCTCCCATGGCGGAGACACACTCTATATCGGTAACAACCCCAACACCTCACTCTCATGTTGGTTCAATTACGTATACGATGACTACTATATTGAAGCCAACAAGCTGCCGGAAATAGAGCAGAATAGCTACTATCTTCAAAAAACCATGGAATTCTGGACCGACCATACCGGTGATGCAGTAAAATTATATTTTGTCAAGCTGTTGGATTATTTCAATTTTCGCAACAATCTTTTTATACCAGGCGAATTCAGTAAACTGCGTGAAGTGATTATGTTTGTTACCTATTATCCACTGCTGATTTGTCTGATCCTGCGTCTACTCGTTGTCGTCAAAGTTCCCTTATCACGAACAGAATCCCTGCTTGTCAGTATATACCTTGTCAGCGCCCTGTTCCATTCCCTGTTTCTGCCGCGTATCCGATTTCGGCTTCCCTACGACGCAGTGTTGATTACCCACATCGGCATTATGTTGTCGCTGCTAAGGGCTCATTCAAAAATAAGTTCGTAATTATGAGGTGTAAGATGAATGTTTAGAGAAACGATCTGTGATTATTTAACCGCAGGCGTAGCCGAGCTACGTTGAGGATTAAATAATCGCATAGCGTTTTTCTAAATGTTTATATTGCGCCTCAGAGTACGAAGTTATT
>JAYEOK010000124.1:0-14091 GCA_034722915.1 Thermodesulfobacteriota bacterium
CATGGCTCGGGCAGGTCTTGGTAAAACTGCTATTCTTGTTCAGATTGCCATGGACTCCATGCTTCGTGATAACAAGGTACTGCATGTGGCCATTGGTGAAGGTGTGGAAAAAACCAGAACCTGGTATGACGATATCTTAAGCCTGATGAATGAGGAAAAGAAGATTGAAAATTTCCAGCAGGTAGTTGATGATGTCATGAAGAATCGTATGATCATGACTTTTAAAGAAAATAGCTTTGATGCTGCCAAGCTTGAAGAACGTATGGAAGACCTGGTGCAACAGGGAATCTTTAAAGCTGACTGTCTGGTAGTCGATGGTTTCGATTTTGCTGATGCCAACAGTGCTGCTGCTATAGATGAATTAAAAGGTTTTATGGAAAAGAACGATCTGAAAATGATCTGGTTTTCAGCTGTCAGTCATCGCGGTGACGAGAGAGTTAGTGCCAATGGTGTACCGGCTCCCTGCCATGAAATTGACGATGCCTTTGACACTGTCCTGCTGATCTCACCCGAAGATAACGGTATTAAGCTGAAGACTTTGAAATGTTCTGCAGCCTGTGCTGTGGATGCCGGCAAGTCCCTGAGCCTCGATCCCGCAACCATGTTGATCAGGAAAGTATAACAAGTATAGAGAGTTAACGTTTTTCTGGTGAAATCGTAAGGCGGGTGTTTCCAATTGGAAATACCCGCCTTTTTTCGTTTTTCCGCAAACTCAAAATTCCAAACTGCGCCCTTATGCAATTCAGACCCTGTATAGATCTTCACAACGGTAAAGTGAAACAGATTGTCGGTTCAACTTTAAGAGAGGATGATCCGGATAGTCTACGAACAAACTTCATCGCCGAGCATCCTTCATCCTGGTTTGCCAGGCTTTATCAGCAGGATAATCTCACTGGCGGCCACATTATCAAACTCGGGCCGGGTAATGATGAAGCTGCAACCGAGGCACTTGCTGCCTGGCCGGGAGGCATGCAGATTGGCGGCGGGATTACTGCTGAAAATGGAAAAGAGTGGCTGGATAAGGGGGCATCACACGTTATTGTTACCTCCTATGTTTTTCGTGATGGGACGATTGATCATCGCTGCCTGCAAAAACTTGTGCAGGCAGTGGGTAAGGAACATCTTGTCCTTGACCTTAGCTGCAGGAAAAAGGGAGAAGACTATTATATAGTTACAGATCGTTGGCAGAAATTCACGGACGTTATTGTCTGCGCCCGTGTTCTGGCTGAATTTGCAGCACACTGTGACGAGTTTCTCATTCATGCAGCTGATGTGGAAGGGCAGTGCAACGGAATAGAGAAAGAACTGGTACAAAAACTTGCAGATTGGAGTCCGATTCCTACGACCTATGCCGGAGGCGTCAAAGATATTAAAGATTTTGAACTGATTCGGGGTCTTGGTAGAAACCGCCTGCACGCTACAGTGGGCAGTGCTCTGGATATTTTTGGTGGTTCTACGATGACATATGCTGAGGCAGTTGCTTTTCACCGGAAAGGATAGCAGGGATGAGTGACAGTAAGCAGGATGATGACCATGATGAGCTTGTAGAGCTGAAAATAAAAATTTCATCTGATCTTTATCGTGCCTATCAGCGCTGCTCCTGGATTATCATTAACGAGACAGGCAGAGAGCAACTCGATATCATGGAAGAAATGGTGTATGATTTTTTAATCAAGAATGAATGCTGATCCTTTCTACTTATTTGTAAGCTGTTGAACCACAGTATTTTTAAAGATCACCTCAAGCATATGAAAAAAAAGCTCCTTATCATTGAAGATGAAAAGTCGGTCGCCAAGCAGCTTCGCTGGGGGTTGGGTGAAGAATATGAAATAACGATTGTTGCAGATGCAAAGAAAGCCAGATCGTTTCTTGTTTCAGGTGTTTTCCCTGTGGTTACTCTGGATCTTGGCCTGCCACCTTATCCAGACACTCCCCAGGTCGGGTTTAAGCTTCTCGAAGAGATTCCAATGCTATCCCCCCATAGCCGGGTTATTGTCATCACCGGCAATGCAGAGGAGGATAACGCCATCCAGGCCATTGCCCTCGGAGCTGCTGATTTTTGTTCAAAACCTGTTGATCTTAAAATCTTAAAGATCATTCTTTCCCGTACTTTTAAGATTCAGGAGCTTGAAACGGCTAAGCGCCGACTCCAGAAGAAGAGCTGCCAGACCGGATCACTGGCTGGCATGTTAGGTCTTTCTTCTGCGATGAACAAGCTCTTTGAGCGTCTCAGGCTTGCCAGTAAGACAGATTATCCGATACTGATCACCGGTAATACTGGAACCGGCAAGGAGCTGGCTGCTCATGCGGTACACACCCTGAGCCAAAGGGGTACACAGGATTTGATTATTGTTAATTGCGGCGCGGTCCCGGAGAATTTGATTGAAAGTGAGTTGTTTGGTCACGAAAAGGGGGCCTTTACCGGTGCTGTTGCTCGTCAGGTTGGTAAATTTGAGCAGGCTGATCAGGGAACGATTTTTCTCGATGAGATTGGTGAATTACCTTTGTCTTTACAGGTGAAATTATTACGTGTTCTCCAAGAGTTCACCATTGAACGACTTGGGGGAACTAAAACAATCTCCTTGAATATACGAATCATTGCGGCTACGAACGTTAAACTGGAAGATGCCGTGAAACAGGGAACGTTTCGTGAAGATCTTTTTTATCGTCTGAATGTCGTACCCATAAGGATTCCTGATCTGCGGGATCGTCCGGAAGATATCCTCCTGCTGGCACATCATTTTCTGCACGAGGAGTGCGGAAAATTGAAGCGGGGCCAGGCTTCTTTCACACCTGCAACCCTCACTGTCTTGACAGCTCATGACTGGCCGGGTAATGTCCGTGAGCTTCAGAATCGTATCCGTCGCGCACTTGGCACTACTCTGAAAAAAAATATTCATCCCACTGACCTGGGACTGGAAGAGATATCACTGGAACAGGAAGGTGAAAAGCTTGCCACCTTGAAAGAGGCTCGTGCAAGGGCAGAGAAACATGCTGTCCGCCAGGCACTAACCCTTAGTGGTAATAATATCAGTCAGGCAGCCAAACTTCTTGAGGTTAGTCGTCCCACTTTACATGATCTTTTGAAAAAACTTGAAGTCAGGATAAAAAAATGAATATTCAAAAAGGATGGTTAAAGGATTTGCTGGAAAAGCCATGGTTACCATATGTCTTACCTTTTGTTCTGTTTTTATTGTTTACAGAACCCGCCCGGTTTTTTCCATCGCTTGTGCCTTTTCTCTATGTTGCCAAAACCGTTATTGTTGCTGCTGTTCTCTGGTTCTGGCGGCACAAGTATGCAGAGGATCTTGCTCTTGGCCTTTCGTTTAGCGAGTTTGTTGTTGCCACTCTTTGTGGTTTGCTTGTGCTGGCTCTTTGGATTTTACCTGAAGGGTATTTTTATCAGTTTGATCCCGGGGCAGGATTTGACCCTTATGCTTTGACAGGATCAAAGGGGGCTGCGATTGGATTGATTGCGGTGCGTTTGATTGGTGCTTCTCTGGTTGTACCGATTATGGAAGAGTTGTTTTGGCGTTCTTTTTTGATGCGTTACCTGGTGGATGTGGATTTTCGTTCGGTGGCCATGGGTGCCTTTACCTGGTTGTCCTTTTTGGGTGTTGCGATTTTATTTGGCCTGGAACATCATCGGATTGTGGTGGGTGTTATTGCCGGATTGCTTTATGGCTTGCTGCTGGTTCGTCAGAAGAAATTGAGGGGTGTTGTCCTGGCTCATGCTGTTACTAATTTTGGTTTGGGTGTTTATGTTTTGGTTACTGGCAATTGGGGCTTTTGGTAATACGCTTTGAACAGTAGCCTTACTGTCCTGTGGGGCTCAAATATTCACACTGGAGACCCGACTGTATGGCAGCATCTAACTGCCTTTTGTCTGAAGTGATAAAGAGATCAGCCTTCCACTCAAGAGCACAGGCAACGTGTAAAGCATCCATTGCCCGTAATATATTTCTTTCTAATAGCTTGACTGACTGTGCAACAACAGCGGGAGTGATTTGAAGGATGGTTGCATCATGGACATCGTCAAGCAATTGTTGTTTGGCTTTGTGGTATTCGTTTTCAGTTAATGCCTGTTCCCGCAAGCGTCGGTTCAGGGCAGAAGTAATCTCTGGAATCAAAATAACGCAGAGAGCCAGCTCTGAAGTGTGTTGCAACAACTCGTCTAATCTGTTGCTTCCTGTTTCCTGAATGTATCTTTTGGCAAAAGAGGAAGAGTCAACAGCCAGTTTCATCGGTTTCCTTCGCGTTCATCCAAAATAGCAGAAGACAGATTGCTCCCTTGGGTTTTTAATTGTATCCCAGGTTTCTTCCATGAGGGGATGTGTCTGATTGTGTCAGTAAATGGTATCACCTCCGCTACTGGTTTTCCACGACGTAAAAGGACTAGCGTCTCTCCATGTTCTACCTCAGTGATGAAACCAGAAACTTTTTTTCGAAAATCTGTACATGTGATGGTTTTCATAATCGAGCCTCCTTTGTGTACGCTTAGGTGTACATGCTGGAGTCCTGTTTGTCAAGAATTGATGGCGTCGTAAAAACTCTTCATCTGCTTCGTTGCTGCATTTTTTATTTAATTACAACGTACCCTAGTACGCCGAAATTAAATAAAAAATGCGCGCCTTTCATATGAAGCTTTTTACTTAGCCATCTTAAATTTGACCTTTTTACGAGTTTATCAAGAATTGTGTAAGTGTTTTGTTTTCGGAGGCTATTTAAAAAAGTGTAAAGGAATCTGACAGCTATTTGGTGGGTACTCTCTGTTTGATTTTTTTGTGTCCTTGCTGTCGCTTTGCTTTTGGGGTAGGTAAAATAATTGTCGTGAGGAGTGATTGTTTAAGGTACTAGTTATTTCAGTCTATTGGTGCTGTGAAAACCGTAGTCTGTCCCCTGTTTGTTCACATATTTAATATTGTTGTTTGTATGCGATCCTTTTGTGGTCTGATTGTTGCAAGATAGTAGGCAGTGATTGTTTTGTGTTGGTTATTTTTTATTTTGTAAACGGGGGAAATAATGAAAAGGATTTTGGCGACAACGATTGCAGTTTCTGTGCTGGCTTGGGCTGGTGGTGTGTCGGCAACACCTGTTACTTTTGATGTTGACGGTGCTCCCGATTCTTATGTTCATATTACTGATAGTGATACGTGGGGCAACACTTCTATCTCTGCGACCTTAGCAGATTTAGACAGTGTTGCTAATTTTACTTTAGACGACGGAGAGTCTGAGGTATTTGAATTCTTTACTTTGTCTGTTACAGGCAATGGAGTAGGTTCTTTTGCAGTAGAAAGTAATCTTAATTTTGATGATCCTGATATATGTGCTTTTAGCTATGGTAATGGAAACTGGATGACATACTCAGGATGGGGTGCCACGTTCAGTGCTGGTCAACTCGCATGGGATAATGTAGTACAAACGTTCAATTTGACAGACGGAAATACTGTACAAATTGCCTTGGAAGACGGGTGTGCATTAGGTGCCGGTTCCTCTACAACAATTCATGCGACTGTTACACATTTAGGCCCTTCCCCCGTACCAGAACCATCCACACTACTTATCGTTGGCAGTGGTCTCATTGGCCTGGTCGGTTACAACCGCAAACGCTTCAATTTAAAAGGCCAATTAATGTTTTAATGGCATTGCATTGAAAAGAAGATTGCTTTTTTTTTAATCCCTCGAGGGGCTTTTTTCCCGAGGGATTTTTTTTGGGAAAACAATGGGCATACCAAAATAGTGTTACTTCTCTTTTTCTTCCCAAGAGTTATTTGTCTGTAAAATTATTCGACACCAGAAACCAGTGGTAATCTGATCACAAACTGAGCTCCATTTTGTGGATTGTTTGCGGCAGATATACTACCATCAAGATTTTTCAGTACATTTTTCACCTGCCACAAGCCAATACCACTTCCTCCGCCTTTGCTGGTTTTAAAGGGTTCAAACAAGATATCGGGGAGCAGCTCTTCAGCGATTCCCGGACCGTTGTCGATGATTTCTATAACGGCTTGCCTGGTTTCAACATCCTTAGCTGTCATGATTTTCACAATTGTTCCTTCTTTTTGAGCCTCAAAAGCATTAAGCAGCAGATTTTCAACGATGGAAAAGAGAAGTTCTGGATCACTCCTGATCTGTATTGCATCAGTGCATTCAGCTGTAATTGTTATTGACGGGAGTTTTACTTCCATTCGACGGCGGCAGGTTTCCAGAAAATGTCCGAGCTCAATGTTTTGCATGTCCGGTATGATTTCATTCTCTAACGTCATCAGGCGTTGTTCAATCCGTCTCATTCTTTTTAATGCATCATCAAGTAATTCCAGCATGTCTTGCTGAAATTCAGGCTCATGGATATGTTCTGGCGCGTTCTCCTGCAACAGGGAAAGCATTGTGGAGGCATTTTTTATGTCGTGAAGGACAAAGGAAGAGAGTCGGTTCCATGCCTGTTGCTCTCGCATATGAGCAAGTTCTTCAGCCATACGTACTGCCATGAGAGCTGAGGCTGTCTGGCTGCCAAGGACTGTGAGGAGGTCAAAGTCATCATAACCATATTGGTCACCGGTAAATTCAGGCCCAAGACCGATTAATCCAATGAGGTGGTTACCAATGGAGATGGGGGAAAGAAGTGTGAGATCAAGTCTGCTCAGAAAATCTTTTTTCTGGTTTGCTACATTTTTCCATGTGGAGTCTGGTTCACGTTCATTCAGGTGAAAATGGGAACGGGATTGGATGAAATAGATCAGAAGGTCATTTGCGGTAATTTTATATTTGTCTTTTTTAATATCTGAAACATCAGGAGCAGAAACCAGGCGGTATCCTTTGGACGAGTCACCAACCCAGATAAAAATTTCAGCGGTATAAAGACTTTCAGATAATACTTGTTGAAGAGCCATTACGACCCTGGTTTCAGTGAGAGCTCCTTGAAGTTCCTGGGAGAGAGCCAGCCACTCATCCCGGTATTTATATTTGTTGATATAGAAATGAGTGGAAATAAAAAAATGAATACGACGACGTATTTTTCCGGAAAAGGAAAAAAGACCTATAGCCATCAGGCTCAGCACAAGAAAGAGCCATTTTAAAACAAAAGATAGATGGAGATCAAAGGTATTTACAATCAGAGAAACTATGCCAAAGCCCAGGAAGTAGATAGCAAGGAGGGATGGTACAACAGAGGAATAGATTATCTTACGGGAGACAAAGATTTTTCGGTTCAGCAGCCTGTGGTGTACAATGGCGTATGCCATTAAGGCCCAGCCGAAAAACAGAAGTGATGCCAGAAGGAGAAAAAGCCTGGGGGCAAAGCTCAGGTATGTGAGTCGATAGGAGGTGCTCCATGCAAAAGTACCACAGATAAATAAACAGCCAATTATCAGAAATTTATATTCCCAGCGTTGTGAGCTTCTGAGGCCTCGCCAAAATTGCTCCAGACGCCAGGCTGTAAAAAAAACTATGATGAGGAGAAAAATAACAGCACAATATTCAAAGCTGTATTCCTGGATGGGTAATGAGGATTCAAGTATTTCAGGTGCAGATCGGAAAATAAGGAAACAGGTGGCTGCAGTCGCAACGAAGATTTCTATCAGGCAATAATAGTGAGGGGTTTTTATGTTTGTGTCTGCTGCTATGGGCAAATGGAGAGCCAGGCAGAGCAAGAGAAGAGCAAAGATAATTTCCGAGAAAAAAACCAGTTGAACAGTTTGTGTTTCAATGTGGTAAACAAGATAAACATATTCCCCGGCAAGCAAAGGCAAGCCAAGCAAAATACGAAGCAAGGCGATGGAAAAGTTTTTTTCTCCACTTCTCAGGAAAATGGATGCACTTCCGAACAGTAAAAGGAAGGCATTAAGTGTGTAGAAAAGTGTGATCATGCGTTGTTTGTCAGCTGAAGAATAACCTCATTGGCAAGCGTCAGGCCAAAAATTCCTGTGATAGTGGGCAGAGAGCCAAGTACATTTCGTTTTCTTCCTCGGGTCTCATAGGCTGATGCCGGTTTTTCAGTTTTTTCAGGCCCCTGATAGGAAAAGTCTACCTGTTCTGTGGAATAGATGCAGTGTATTCCGCCCTTTATTCCCTGTCTGCGTAATCTGTTGCGAACGTGTTTGGCCAGTGGGCAGTGGTTGGAGGTCATGATGTCGCCGGTTTTTATTTTGGACGGATCAGTCCGTAGAGCGGCTCCCATGGAAGAAAACGTACGAATGTTGCGCCGGTGTGCTCCCGTCAGAAGCTGTATTTTGGGATTGAGTGAGTCAATGGCGTCTATCAGGATATCTGGCGTCGGGGACAGGATATCATCCAGTGTTTCATGTGCGGCAAAAATCTGCAGAGCCTCCACCTGGCATTTTGGGTTAATGAGATGAATTCTTTCTTTTGCGACCTTAACTTTTGCCTGTCCGATACTATTATCAAGAGCCAGAATCTGTCTGTTGATATTTGATGGTTGTATGGTGTCAAAATCAACCAGCCGTATGCGACCTATTCCAGCTCTGGCCAGGCCTTCCGCTGCATATCCGCCCACGGCACCAAGTCCTACAATGGTGATCATGGCCTGCTGCAGAAGGTTAAATTTTTTTTCGCCTAAAAAACAGCGTGTTCGAGTAAAACGTTCCATAGTCATTGCCTACCATATCACTATCTTTTTCAGCAACAGGATAATCACAATTTGTCCTTTTCGTGCTTTTTTCTCTTTCCTTGACCTCCCTTTCAGCTTGCTATACAATAAATAATATGGATGGTTTGTTGTTTGTTGAACATGTTGATTTTATGTTAATTTTTGTGAAAAGTGTGTAATGGAAACAGATAGGGAAGCTAATCAAAAAGTCATAAATAAATTTATTAAACGAATGCCCAGCCTTTCCACCACTGTTGGCAAGGTAATGGAAATCTGTAGTCGTACAGACGCCTCACCCAATGAGTTAAATAAGGTTATTTCACTCGATCCGGTTCTCACCGGCCAGGTACTGAAGCTGATCAATTCAGCGTATTATTCTCTCGTGAATAAGGTGACTTCACTTACTCGTGCCATCACCATGCTTGGTATGAATACGGTTAAAAATATGGCGCTTAGTACGGCTATCATACGCTCTGTCTCAGGTGCGAAAAAATCAAAGGTTCTTCCAACAAAAAAATTCTGGGCTCATTCCATTGGCACTGGCGTTTGTGCCAAATTACTGGCCAGAGCCAATGGTGTTCCAGTGTTGGAATGTGAAGAATATTTTGTTGCCGGCCTGCTTCATGATCTTGGGAAGATCCCATTTGGCGATGAGTACATTGTTGTTCTGTTACAGGCGCAACAGGAATTTCAGCCTCTTATTGAGGTGGAGCGTGAAGTACTGGGAATTGACCATCAGAAAGTAGGGCACCTGATTGCTGAAAAATGGAAGCTGAATGAGGCCATGACCAGTGCTATCTGCTTTCATCATGATGTTGAGGCAGCACCGGAGGAGCATAGAATTCTGACTGCTTACGTGGGACTTGCAAATATGTATGCTAATATCCTTGATTTCGGGTATGCAGGCAATCCTTTCCCGGCTGAGAAAGAGGCAGAGAAAATGCTTGAACTCACTGGCCTGAAATGGGAGATGTTCAGTGAGATTGCTGAAAGTGTAGAAGAGGAAATTCAAAAGGCACAGGTTTTCCTGCAAATATAAGAGATGATTATATCATGAAAATAAAATTTTGGGGTGTCAGGGGTTCCATTCCCTGTCCCGGTTTTCATACCATGAAATATGGTGGCAATGGTGCCTGTATAGAATTACGGTTTGATGATAGAAAAAAAATAATCGTTATTGACGCAGGTTCAGGAATCAGGGAACTGGGTAATGCCCTGGTGAAAAATGATCTGTCTAATGGACCATTGCAGATTGGATTGTATCTGTCCCATACTCATTGGGATCATATCATGGGCTTTCCTTATTTTACTCCAATCTATATCCCGGGAACTAAAATGGCCGTGCATGGGCCTGTGAGCTATGAAGATGATCCGTTGAAAGATGTTGTGGGCGGCCAGATGAAATATCGCTATTTTCCGATTAATGTGGGCGAACTGGCATCTGATATCGAATACAGACGTTTGCGCGAAGAGCCGGATCAGGATCTTGGTGATGGTTTGCTTTTGACAACCAAAATTATAAACCATCCCATCACTGCCCTGGGGTATCGTTTTGAACACAAGGGTAAGGTATTCTGTACCTGTTATGATCATGAGCCTTATAGAAATCTCTTCATAACTGATCCCGACCATCCCGAATATGATGAGGCCATGGCTCTTGAGGGTGAGGCAGTTGCTGAAGAACAAAATAGAGCTATTGAAGAGTTCTTTAAAGGGGCTGATCTGCTGGTTCATGATTCCCAGTACACTGAAGAAGAATATAAAACTAAGGTCAACTGGGGGCATTCAACCTTTGAGCATGCAATCGCTGCAGCTAACCGGGCAGGGGTGAAAAAGCTTGCTCTGTACCATCATGATCCTGATCGTACTGATGCCCAGATTGATGAATTGGCAAAAACGTATTGTGAGCCAGGGAAATATGGTGATACCGAGATTTTTTTTGCAGCCGAGGGGACAGAGATTGTAATTTAAGAGCATAGGAATTTTCATTTTTTACGAAGCTTAAAAAATGAATACCGAACATCAAAGGACGAATATCGAATATCGAACAGGTAAGCGCAGACTCCGAGGAATGTCGAACCGCAGAAGGGGAAAGGCCCTTGATCTTTCGTCTTTTATTCCGATCGATATTCGATATTCCTTGTTCGATATTCAACATTCTCTTTAAAACCCGCCCGAAGGGCGCTAAGTTCATAGTGTTGCCTATGGCTTCTATAGGAGCCTGTTTTTGATTCGTTGCACAGTATTAAAATCAGGTATGTATGGGATGGGTGGTGCCTTGGGTGGTGCCAGGAGTAAGTCTTGTCCAAAGGGAGTGGCAAGCACATTCCTGTTATAGGCCTCAGTCAGAAGATATTCCAGGTTCACAGTATCGGCGATGTTATAGGCAAGAAGTGTTTCCAGAGCCTTTTCATTGTCGTTGTTTATGTAATCCTGCCAGAGAAGTACAGCAAAGTAACCGTCCACACCATCAAGTGCTCCACGTTGTATGCCCATCTGTTTTTCACATCCCTTTAATCCTCCTGTAAATCCCAGTTTTGCCAGAATATAGCGGAGATCAATGTGGGCGTGGGTGAGTTTGGTGTGGAACCAGCGTTCGAGAAAGGGGACGTCGAAACCTTTACCATTATAGGTGACAAGTATTTCATAGTTCCAGATATCGTTTGCAAAATCATCAAGGTTTTGCCCATTTACATAACAATGCACCTGATGACCATCATACAGAGCAATGGTGGTGATTTCCGAATCTTGTCCAAGGCCTGTGGTTTCAATATCAAGATAGGCTGTGCGGTCCCGGAAATGAGAGAAAAGACGCCATTGTTCATTGGCTGGTAAGCGTTGGCTAAAAAATTCAGGGTCCTTGGCCAGATTTTCCATGGAAGAGTGCAACAGGCTCGATAGCTCTGGAGGAGAACTGTTCGGCAGTTTTACCGGTGGGTTATCCTGCCATTGTGGCCAGCGATGGATTCCGGCCTGCCAGAGTTTTTTTTCTGTTTTTGCGCCAATCCCCGGAAGGTGGATAAAACTGTGGGTGAGCATGGAGAGACCCAATAAAAAAAAGCCTGCAATCCATTATGGAAGAGCAGGCAGAATATACGAGAAATATATGTAAAACAGGAGGAAATGACGTTCGTAAGAACGTCATTTCCTCCTGTGGAGTACAGTGATCAGGGAATTCATTCACAGAAGAGAAATCTATCTACCAAAATTGAAAAAGTGATGCAAGCTTTTTGTTCGACCTTATCCGATTTTATTTGTAGAGGCAAAGATAACTCCCTCTCTATGCGCACGCCAAATTTTACTCCTTTTGCGACCTCAAAATTTTCTCCAGCCTGAAAGGTTTTCCAATCATTGCTGTCGGGAAGTTTTATGTCCATACTGCCGGAAACAACGGTCATTATTTCAATGGAATCTGTTCCGAATTCATACTCTCCAATGGCCATGACGCCAACGGTTGCAGGTCCTTGTTCACTGGTGAAGGCAATTGATTTTACTTTGCCGTCGAAATATTCATTGCTTTGAACATGTTTTTCCCTTTTTATTGAATGGTTTGGTGAAAACCTGGTTTAATAACGTACTTTTTTACGGGCGGCCTTCAACTGTCCGCGTTGTTTTTTCCCTTCAAGGCGTTTCTTTTTTGCGGCCTTCCCAGGGCGCGTCGGGCGACGTTTTTTGCGTTGCTGTATGCTTCGGATAACTATTTCTTTCAGCCGTTGCAGGGCGTCTTCTTTGTTTTTTGCCTGACTCCGATATTGTTGAGCCTTGAGTACAAGAATTCCATCTTTGCTTATCCTCTGATCCTGGAGTGCCAATAGTCGGTTTTTTATTTTTTCCGGCAGTGAAGATGCGCGAATATCAAAGCGCAAATGCACAGCTGAGGCGACTTTGTTGACATTCTGTCCACCAGCTCCCTGAGCGCGGATAAATTTAAGCTCGATTTCCTGGTCTGGAATACTTACACTGTTGGAAATATGAAACATGGGCTTCTGCTGAAGAGTTACATTTCGGGGTTAATAGAACTTTTTGATAGGCACCTGAACAGTTACGATCTTTTATGGATACAACAAAAAATAATAATAAAAGCAACATTGTCCTGATCGGTATGGCCGGTGCCGGGAAAAGCACTGTCGGAAAAGGACTTGCTCGCCTGTCTCACCTTGGCTTTGTTGATGTGGACACCTTGATAGAGGAAGACCAGAAGACTCTTTTGCAGAACTTATTAAACGATTTGGGTGCTCAGGGCTTTCGCAACTTAGAAGAGAAGGTTCTTCTGTCTCTTGCGTATCATAATCACGTTATTGCAACCGGCGGCAGTGCGATTTACAGTGAGGCGGGTATCGAACACCTGAAAAAATCAAGTATACTGGTGTATCTCGATGTGGCGCTGCCAATTTTGAAACAACGTGTTGGGGATTTCAGTTCCCGTGGCCTTGTAAAAACAGACAACCAGAGTTTTGAACAAGTATTTGCAGAGCGACAACCTCTGTATGCAAAACATGCTGAGCTGGTGGTTGATTGTACGGATCGTTCTGTTACTGATATCTGCAAAGTGATCCAGGCAAAAGTTTCAGATACTTTCTATCATTTTTAAGCGAGATATGCTAGGGTGTTTACCTTTTTGAACAGTTACATTTCGAGGTTAGGAACGGGAATTAAATAACCTGAACATATTTCGCCGCAATTTTTTCGTCAGCGACACTTTAAAAAGCTTTGCATACTCCCTGTATGTAACGGTTTTTAAAGTATTGCTGGCGGAACAAAGGGCAAGAAAGATGTTCAGGTTATTTAATGTACGTTCCTTAATCGAAGTTTTGGGTTGGCTTCTGAATAGTTACGATTTGATTCTATACAAAGAATAATTTTAAAAAAATAGAGGATATTTTCATGGTACAGGCAAAGAAAGGTGACAAGGTACAGGTGAATTATAAAGGATATCTGGAAGATGGAACAATATTTGATTCATCTGAAGGTAAATCGCCACTTGATGTAACTCTTGGTACAGGTAAGGTGATTCCTGGTTTTGAGGCAGCCCTTACCGGTATGGAAGTGGGTGAAAAAAAGACTGTGCATATTCCAATGGATCAGGCTTATGGCGTTCATAATGCGGAAATGGTAATGCAGATACCCAAGGAGCAGATACCACCAGATTTAAAACCTGAGATCGGTCAGAAGCTTCAGGTGGGTGGTCCAGGCGGGGAGGCAATGATGGTTGAGGTTATTGATCTCACGGACGAGTTTATTATTTTGGATGCAAATCCACCACTTGCAGGTAAAGATCTTACTTTTGATCTGGAATTGGTCGCAATCGCATAGGGTTTGGTAAAAAATAAATTGGCATTTTCCGGTCGTAAATGTGCTACAGGTTCGGTTGATTTTATATATTCACAACCGCAGCGTAGCTGGCTACGTGAGGATGTGTGAATATATAAAATCGGCTGAAGATATGGTACAGTTACGAATTGGAAAGTCCAAGTTATTTTTTAGGG
>JAYEOK010000125.1:0-14086 GCA_034722915.1 Thermodesulfobacteriota bacterium
TTTCCACCTCATATTTCTTAATTTGTTTTTGAGTCAGCCCTTATCATCTATCAGTAGTATCCATTAAACACTATCGATTTCAATTAAGGAGAAATATCAGATGCGCTGGCAAAATGGACGCAAGAGTAACAATGTAGAGGATCGTCGAGGCATGAGAATTCCAGGCGGTGCAAAAGGTGGTGGTATAGGTATTTTACTGCTGGCCCTGGTCGGTATGTATTTTGGTGTTGATCCATCTATGATCATGAATCTTGGCGGGGCTATTCAAAACGAACCTGCCAGTCAAAGTTCACAACCGTACCAGGCGACCGCTGAAGAGCAGGAACAGGCTGCGTTTGTTTCTGTTGTCTTAGCTGATACCGAAGATGTCTGGAATCAGGTGTTCAAGGAAAGGGGAATGAGCTACCAGGAACCTAATCTGATAATGTTCAGTGGCTCTGTTAAATCTGCCTGCGGCCTTGCCCAGGCCGCCATGGGACCATTTTATTGTCCAGCTGATCATAAGGTGTACATCGATCTCGCTTTTTATAAAGAATTACAGGATAACCTGCACTCACCTGGTGACTTTGCCCGTGCCTATGTGGTTGCCCATGAAATTGGACACCATGTCCAAAACTTGCTTGGTATAAGTAATAAGGTGAATATGGCTCGGCAACGACTTTCCAAGACAGAGTACAATAAAGTTTCTGTACGAATGGAGCTGCAAGCCGATTGTTTTGCCGGTGTTTGGACCAATCGGGCAGATAGGATGCGTGGAATCCTTGAACCCGGTGACATCCAGGAAGCTATGAATGCAGCAAGTAACATCGGTGATGACCGACTGCAACAACAATCAAGAGGCTATGTAACTCCTGATTCATTTACCCACGGCAGCTCTGCCCAGCGAATGCACTGGTTTAACCAGGGATATAAAACTGGCGACATCAATCAATGCAATACCTTTGAGACAATGAATTTATAGGAAGAATTTGGTAAATATTCGACTAGCACCCCATCTTCGTCCGATTCGCCTTACTCACATATGACTTAATATAGCTCGCAAGGCGAATCGAACGAATCTGGGGCACTATCCAAACATTTACAATTCTGTGGTTGGGGCTGTTTCCAGGTACAACCCGAGTATTTACAGAATTTGTCTTGCTGCGGGCTTTTATGGAAATGATCCTGTTTTTTATTGGTATAATGTCTGGTTAATGGGAGTGATGTTCAGGTAGAAATTTACCCTCTTCATAATCTTTATGCCAATTTTCAGGTACCGGTACCTCTTGATACAAAATTGTCCGCCTGGCCTCAAGTAAGAGCCGTGGCTTTTTCATGAAATCTGCTGCGCAATATACCTTTTTTCCCACAACCTGACTTAAATTGTCCAGCCAGGTGATGCCTTTTTCCGAACGTAATAAATGATGATCAACTATCAGGATTTTAACATTTCCGGCCAGACGCAGACCATTTTCCCAGGCTCGCCTCCTTAACGACCCGCTCAATGTCTTCAGGTAGAGGGGTGGTCCCGCTGTAAATACAATATCAGGCTGCCACATAAGAATCTTTTCAATTGTGGTCGCATCGAGAAGTTGAATATCAGAGGCATGGACAAATATCATTTTCCCCGTATCGATGCGTGTCATCATGACAGATCCGAATCTGCTTTCTGCTGGCCCGTGGGGTACTGAAGCAGAGAAACTTAAAAGCCCTTCCGTGCACCCTTCTGCTGTCATCATGTTTGCTCCGAACAATCCAGATAGATCCTCAGCACGGCGTTGCATTCGTGCCGAAAACTCCTCTTTTGATTTAGTGCCTTACAGAATATTTTCTTGTTTTTTTTTGAACATATTCTGATAAGGCACTTATCCAGTGAACTGAATTGTTTCCGGTTGAACCGGGTTAGACCAGATGCGTACTTTTCGAATACGTTCAGGAATGTTCTCAAATGAAAGTTGATACTGATTCGCCAGGAGCAGTGGTACATGGTCACCATGAAAATGGCTCAAAACAATATCAGTTGCACTTTGTAAAGCTTTTACAATTCTCCTCCTGACGGTTATACCGTTTGCGACCTGAAAAGGATGGGGAAGCAAACCATGACGCCGATATCCTAAAGCCAGCCCCGGATCAATAAGAATCCGTCTTTTTCCTATTATCACCAGACAACACATACCGCGGACTCCCAAAGATTCCGTAGCTATTATCTCAAGAGTTACCGGATAAATCACAAGCCCCCCCCCACGCAACACTTTCGTCGGACAAAACGACACTTCCCTGTCGTCAAGCAACACATATGATCGTTACACAATTTTCGCGCCCCGCAAACGTCGCAACGGCGAAAGAAGAATACCCACAAACAATACGTCATAATATCAGACACATAACAAAGACCACAAAACACATGGGCAAAAACAACAAACTGGCACAGTTGGTGCAATACATAAAGCAAGAAAACAAAAGAATCATCCAAATACGGAGGACACCATGAATACAAACACAAATACAACAACTGAAAATAACGCTGACGCCGGATACGAAACCTCAAAATTTGCCCTTGGTGTTGGAATGTCAATGGCAGCTCTCGTAGGTCTCTGGGGCACCGCATGTCTTGTAAGCGCACTGATAAGTAACGGTCCTTTAAGTCTTGTAAAAAGCTATTTCACAGCAATGCTTGGCTAAAAAAAAACACAATCCAATTATCCAAATCGAACAAAATAAACAAGGAGAACACCATGACTAACAATACATCAAAAACCGCAAGTAGAATCATCCTCGCAGCTGGCTCCATAATGTGTCTCTGGGTTGCAGCAGCTCTTACCAGTGCCCTTTCTGCAGCAGGCTGGTCTGTCAGTGAACTGGCCGGGCAGTACATGGCCGCAATCGGGATGGTTAAACCATTACATACCCTGGTTGACTACTACACACACATCAAAGGTATTGAATATCTGATCTGTGTTGCCTTCTTTGTCGCCTTCCCGGTTTTCTTTAAATATGTAAACAAGGCTCCAAAGGCAATTACCGCGAACAAATAACAACAACACAAAAGGTACCTCACCTCTTAAAACCTCCTGCCATCGGATTCATATCGATAGCAGGAGGTTTTTTTGTTTCTCGTATATCTTTTGCTTTTCAGTACGTCCTCGATCTGGTTACCATCACCCACCTGACTCTGAACAGATCCGCAACAAGATTGAACACAAAACTATCTGCTTGCAAGTATTTCATTGTTGAAAATAATCATATTACATGTTGACAATATTGGCACCCTGCCTTAATTTTGTTTGTGCATATGCCACAAATTACCGCTCAATAATAAAAACTTTTGGAGCAATCCGTCTTTTCTCAAATAGTGTAGCGACTGAACAAGTGAAAAAGATACCTGGTGCCTTACTCCTGAATAGAATTCCGACTTTCCCGTTCAGCATTCAGGGTGAGTTAAAATAAAAAACACACTTTACAAAGGAGAAACATGAAGGAGATGAAATATGGACGAACAATTTGTTTCTGTATTATTGTCGTATTGCTCGTTGCCCTTGCCTCTGGAGTTACTGCCGAAACAATGAAAATTGCAGTTCCTGCAACAGGCTCTGAAAAAAACGCTCTTATCAGTGAGGAAACGGGCAGAGCTCCATTTTTTCTATTTTTCGACAGTAAGGGGCATTTTCTTGAAGCCATGAAAAATCCAGCCAGGGATCAATCTGGAGGTATCAGTCGTACGGTTGTTGCCCTGCTTTCTGATAAAGGTGTCAACATTATTATTGCAGGATCCATTGGTGATAAAATGAAAAGAACCTTAACTGTTCACAATATCGAAATTGTATACAAAACAGGAACTGCCGATGACACCGTCAAGGCAATCATACAAAAACAATAAATCGAAACAAGACAAGTGAGCGTCCCAGGGAACAAATGAACCCATGACCAATCATAAGCCGGCCATTGGCACCATTCTTTTTCCTCTCCTGCTGGCATTGGTCATTGGTGCGCTCGCTGGTCTTGGTGCCGTCTTCTTCCGTTGGCTCATAGAAATCGGCATCAACTTCCTCTGGCCTGGAGAAGGCGGATTTGTCAGTCAGTTTGAGCAGGCTCCTCTCCTTTGGCGTATGGGAATGCCAGTACTGGCCGGGCTTATCCTTGGCCCCCTTCTCCACTTTGTTGCCCCGGAAATTCGTGGCACCGGTGTTCCGGAGGTAATGTCAGCGCTGGCCCAGCGTGATGGTATTATCAGGCATCGAGTCACCTTGACCAAGAGTTTTACCACAGCCACTTTTATTGCCTCTGGCTGCTCTCTCGGTAGAGAAGGGCCCATTGTTCAGATTGGAGCTTCAATCGGATCCTCATTATGCCAGTTCTTTCGACTGGGACCAGATCATCGTAAACTTGCTGTGGCATGTGGAGCTGCAGCTGGTATTGCCGCCACCTTCCAGGCACCTATGGCCGGAACCCTCTTTGTGGTCGAAATTCTTCTCTTTGATCTGGAGATCGCTTCACTCTCAAATATAGTTATTGCAGCCGTTACCGGCACCATGGTTTCCCGTTCCTTCTGGTCTGACGGAATTTTATTTCAGGCTCCCCAATTTAGCCTGGGACATCCGTTCGAGCTCCTGCTCTATCTTGGATTAGGGCTCATGGCAGGCCTGCTCAGCCTTATTCTCATGGCCCTTATTTTTGGAATTACCAAGGGAATAAAAAAACTCAGGATACCCAGCTGGCTATCTCCAGCCCTGGGTGGAATTGTCATTGGCATCCTTGGCCTCTTCTATCCTCAGGCACTGGGGGTGGGCTATGAAGCTGTAACCCATGTTATACAAGGAGATTTTTTATGTACAACTGCCTTTGTCCTGCTTCTGGCTAAACTAGTAACCACCAGCTCATGTGTCGGATCAGGCATGAGTGGCGGCATTTTTGCGCCGTCCCTTTTTTTGGGTGCTATGCTTGGTGCTATCTGCGGCAACCTCGCTCTGTTCATCTGGCCAGACGCACCCATGTTACCCAGTCACTTTGCTCTGGTAGGTATGGGAGCCATGGTGGCGGGTACGACTCTAGCTCCCATTACTGCCATCCTGACCATCTTTGAATTAACTTATAATTACGAAATCATCCTGCCACTGATGCTTGCCTGTATCTCCAGTATTATTGTTGTCCGCGTACTGCATGGTTTTTCCATCTATGAGACGCGATTGCTCATGGAGGGCATCCGTATTGTTCGAGGCCATGATGCCAACCGGCTACGAGCCTTGAAAATCCATGATTATATTTATACCGACCATACAAGCTTACCTGAGGACACCCCGCTTACGGAAATAATGGAACAGATTTCGAGTAATCCTTTCCCCCATTTTATGATCAACGATAAGCAAGGTAATCTGGCTGGTGTACTTACCCTGCGTGATGTCCGCGCCTTTTTCGCACAATCCGGGCCTGTTGATCCATCCATTACCGCTGCAGACCTCATGACCAGGAAAGTCTCCACGGTAAACGAAAACGATAACCTTGAGAAAGCCTTTCATCTTTTCAGCAGTCACCACTTTTCTTTCCTGCCGGTAATGTCTGTATCTCAGCCCAAACGAACCGTTGGATGCCTGAAAAAAGATGACCTGCTTACTGCCTATAACCAGCATATTCTGAGAGATAATTGTCAGCCGTCTTCCAACCATTCCTGTCGTCTGCCTGAAAAAAAGTAACGTTCATCCACTTTTCCACAAACTCCGGCATATCCACCGGGAGCCTGTCCGAGAACACCCAAACTACGGGTACAGGTGCCCTTCCTCCCCAACCCTTCGATATTTCCAAAAAATAAAATTCCTGCCCCTATGCGCAATCAACTTCCAGACAATACTTTCTCAAGACTCCTTCGCATCTCAGATAGCAGGAATGGTTTTCTCAGAAAGGCGTCAGGTTTGCCTCCCTGCTCTTCCGGAAAGGAAAAATCGTTTTCAGAATATCCACTGCACAATAAGATCGGCATTGCAGGATTTATTTTTCTTATTATTTTCATGGCTTCAATACCATCCATTACAGGCATGGATATATCCAGAACAGCAGCACAAAAATCAATATCCTGTTTACGCACCAGGTCTACAGCCTCCTGGCCGTTAACAGCAGTATGTACGGTAAAACCAAGCCGTTCGAGCATGGTTTTAAAGGCAATCCGGATAAGGCCGTCATCATCAGCAAGCAAAATATTTCCCGACAACTGTACAGGTTCACTCAGGACATCATCAGACAAGGAGCTCGTTTGCTCAGTCGCTGATATGAATGGCAACAACACCCTGAAGGTTGTTCCCTCATCAAGAGAACTTTCAACTGTTATTGCACCATGATGTGCCTGCATAACTCCTACAGTCCGGGCAAGGCCAAGTCCTCTGCCAATCATTCTGCTAGTATAAAATGGTTCAAAAATTTGTGAAATTTTTTCCGGACTGATACCATGTCCTGAATCTTTTATCTGGCAAAATGAATATATGCCGTCTTTGAGATTGTCATTTTGAAAACATACGGGAAAAGAGTCTGTTGTGAAATGCTCAGTACCAAATGTAATCTCGATTGTCCCTGAACCATTATCCATGGATTCAACAGCGTTGGCGAGTATGCTCTCTATCACTTCTTTTATCTGCTGTTGATCTACTGAGCAGTAGAGTGGTTGAGATGGTTGGCTACATTTGAGAGAAATCCCTGCATAAAAGAGATCTTTTACTGCTGCGGCACTTTCTCTGACCAAACTGGCAAGGGGCAAATCATGGAGCTTCACAGGTTGCTGGCCAACGTAACTCAACATCATGGAACCTACTTGAGATGCTCCTTCAGCAGCTTGCATGGCATTTGAGGCCATCCTGGATTCATTGGAATCAGCAGGTAAGGTCTCAAGCATGAGTTCCAGGTTGCCTTTTACTGCCATCATAGCATTGTTAAAACGATGGGCAATGGAGCCAGCCATTGTTTTCAGGCTCTCCGAACGTTTCAGCTGTTCTTCTTTCCGGCTTGTTTTGAGATGATCTTTTGTTGCGACAACCTCTTCCTCCATGAGTACCGTCTTTGTAATGTCAACAAGGTAGCCCTGATAATAGCTTATATCTCCTTGAGCATTACGCACTAACGTTGTGGAATCAAAAACCCATACTACCTCTCCTGCACGGTTTAGCAGGCGATATGGTTCATGGATAAAGTTACTGTTTTCTGCTGCAGAGTTGCTTGCAACTTCATCAAGCACCCGTTGCAGATCATCTGGATGGATTAGCGTGAGGTATTGTACAGAACCATTGAGAAGTTCCTCAGCGGAATAACCCAAAATATCAACAACATTTTTAGAAACATGCTCCACCGGCCAATTCTCACTGTTCTGCCAGGTAAAGGTTATAACAGGACCAGCCATAAACATGTCACGCTCTTGCTGCAGGATTTTCTGGGTCTTTAAGAGTTGCCGCTTTTGTGCTTTCAGTTTATTTGACTGGAACTCAAGGATTTTGCGTTTGCTGTATTGTACATAGAAGGTGAAAAAACTCATGGCCAGCAGTAACAGACTTATGAAATAAACAATCCTGAAATGCTGCCTTTCATTGATGAAAAAATCAGACTGGCTTCTGATCGTACAAAAGGCGACCATCTCATGAGTGACAGGATTTAAAACAGGAATAGTAGTAAAAACTAAATTTATTGCAGGATCATAGAGTGACATTGCCTGGCCACTATGGGCATTAGCATAAATCGCCCTGGTAATATCTTCCTGCGGCTTAAGTTCCTTTATTTCTTTCCTGGAAACGTGTTTCAGTGCTGCCAAAACGTTTTCATTATAATAATAGCCTTTGTGGTGAGAGTCCCTGTAGATCATCACCTCTGTATTTTTAAAAGCTTTTTGTCTTGCATTCTCTTCAAGTATAAAAAAATTACTCAGCACATAGTACTGTTTCATTATTGCAGAGGTGATAACTTCCGGACCAAAGGAGACTTCCAGACAACCAAGGTATGTTTTATCCGCACCGGTAATGGGAAAAACAAATCGATATCCGCCGTTCATTCTTCCGTTTTCAAAGCCGTTAACGGGCACATGCTCCCTGTTTACAAACTCCACTGTTTCCCGTATACCTGCTAAATTATCACCAAATTTTTCAGGAAGATGAAGGCGTAAAAATGTCTCATTATTCCGGAGATGAAACTGAAGCTGCTGTACCAGCCCCTCCTTTTTCAGTTTTTTATAACGGTTTTTGATTTGATCGAGTAGCTCCTGCCGTAGTTTGTCTTTCTGCTCTTCATCGGCAGTGAGCAGTTTTTGATACACATCCTGGATATTAAATCTTGCAAGTAAGCCTGAATAAAGATTTGTGGCTAACTGCTCGTATTGATCATAGATTGTGTTATAGGCAAGTTGATATCTTTCTGTAATAAGCTTGAGATGTTGCTGTTGAATGGTATCTTTCCTGCTGTCTAATATAAAAAACAAGGCAACTGCCAGGACGGCAAAGCTGAGGATCAGGATGATTTTTATATTAATATTACTTACTTTTTCTTTATGCATAACAGCTTACCTGAGAATCTTTTAAACAGAAGAACCAGCACAGCATTAAATATTTAAAAGAAATACAGTAACCCGGGTTTTACTTTTTTCGTCCCTGTCTTCCGACAGGCTTAGTTTTCTCTATTGCCGTTATTATACTATTCTTTACAAATTGACGCCACCATCCAACCATAAACGTGGTACTTTTCATATGGGTAAAAACACCCATTATTCACGATAATCTCAGAAAAAGAATTTGAAATTATCGCCCTTCGGGCGGGTTTTAAAAAGAGAATGTCGAATGTTCGGTATTCATTTTTTAAGCTTCGTAAAAAATGAAAATTCCTATGCTATCAAATTATCTTGTCTGATAAATCTGACCATGTTGGCAGTTCATGATAATCTTTTGGCCATTTGACAATTTTCGGGTGGCATTTTTCACCCCGGTAATCACCGGGATTTTTTTCTCCCGACCAATAATGGCTGCATGAGATGTAAGCCCAGGTTGTTCAGTGATAATTCCTGCTGCTCCGGCAAGACCGTCAAGCATGGAGTGATCAGTACTGTAGATCACAAGAATGTTACCAGCCTTGAATTCCTTGAAATCTTCATCTTCATCTATCACCGTAACCTCAGCCGTGACGGTTTCTTTGCCAATCCCCTGGCCGTGAAGATTAATATCTCCGACCTCATGGATTTTCAGCATATTTGTAGAACCGCTTATCTTATAGGGAATACCGGCAATCAGAATGAGTACATCGCCATGTTTTATCAGGCCGTTTCCCACTGAACGCTGGATGGCATGATCAAAAAGTTTGTTCACTGAATCTGAATCCTCAACTTCAAGCGGTCTCACTCCCCAGAGCATTTGCATCTGGCGCCTGATTGGTGCCATTGGACTCGTGGCAATGATCGATGGTTGAGGGCGATGTCGTGCTACCATTCGTGCGGTTTGGCCGCTCTGGGTTGCCACAAGAACAGCCTTTGCTTTCAGGTCATTGGCAATGGCGCAGGAGGCATAACAGATGGCATTGGAAACGGTTTGCGTAGAATAGCGGGCTCCGGCGACAAGAAGATTGTCGTAGGGCAGAGCCGCTTCGGAAATCTCTGCATTTTTCACCAGAAAGCGAACTGCCTCCAGTGGATACTTTCCAACTGCAGTTTCGGCAGACAGCATAACTGCATCTGTTCCATCAAAAATGGCATTAGTGACATCACTTGCTTCTGCCCGGGTTGGCCGAGGATTATGTATCATTGACTCCAGCATCTGAGTGGCGGTGATCACCGGTTTTCCCTGACGGTTGGCCAGCTTAATGATTTTCTTCTGGATAAGCGGCACCTTTTCCGGTTGCAGCTCCACCCCAAGATCGCCCCTGGCCACCATCAGACCATCTGAAAGATCAAGGATCTCCTCCAGGTTATCAATCGCCTCCTGATTTTCTATTTTGGAAATCAGCTGTTGCCCGCCACCTGTCTCTTCAATGACACGACGCACCGCAAGAACATCTTCAGCCTTGCGGACAAATGAAGCCGCAATGAAATCAACTCCCATTTCATTTCCGAAACGGATATCATCAATATCCTTTTCCATTAATGGCGGCAGGTTGACCTTGATGCCCGGCAGGCTTATCCGTTTATTTTCTCCAAGACGACCTCCCACAATGACCTCAGTCCGAATTTCATTGCCGTGCATGCTGAGGACACGCAAAGCCAGTTTGCCATCGTCAAGGAGGATACTGTCTCCTGTGTCCAGATCATCTGAGATAGCCTGATAATTTACTCCAATTCCTGCAGCGCTTGAATGTACCGCTTCGGTTGTCAAAAATATTGTTTGTCCCTGTTCAAGTTCTATATAGCCAGCCTCAATACCACTGGTTCGGATCTCCGGGCCACGAGTATCAAAAAGAATAGCGGTCTCACAGCCTGCGCGGTTGCGAGCCACCTTGATCGCTGATATCATAGCAGCTTGAGAGTGATGGTCACCATGGGATAGATTAATACGAAAAATATTCACCCCTGCGAGAATCAGGTCATAAATTTGTTTTTCACTGCTGCTGGCAGGCCCTAATGTTGCAATAATTTTTGTTTTAATCATTGTATCCTATCTCTTCTTCCCACTCACGACCAACATGTGCCAGGAGGTTGTCCGAAAAACACATTGCCCACCATCTCCTGCCATATCAAGTACTTTCCTTCTTTCCTGAAATAAATTCGAGGCGTGCAGACTCAAGAAAATTCTTTCTCCCAAACAGGGTTATAATATCACCAGAGACAAAGCAGGTGTTACCACGAGGAATATGCAGCACACCTTCCCTGTCCAGAGATACTACGTTTACTGATTCACCTAAATCTAAATCCATGAGTTTCCTACCAACCGCATAATAGTCCATTTTGAGACGAAATTCTGTGAAATCATTATACTGCTCTTTTCGAAGTGTAAGATCCCCCTCGAGTAACTGCCCTCTTTGTTTACGTACAATACCAACATCATAGGCTCTCAAAATATCGCTGCGGCTGATTAAACCGAGTAATTGTTTTTCTGAAGATCGCGAGATAACCGGAAGCCTGGCAAGATCTCTGGGTGCCATTTTCTGAATGGCCGTCCAAATTGGCTCATCCGCATACACTGTTACAGGGTCGATTGTTGAAATATCCTCAACTTTTAAACTACGTATCTTAACAGCCTCCTGAGAAAGAGCTTTCTCCAGATCCTGCAGAGTGGCTATTCCCCAGAGAGATTCCTTACTGTCAAGTACTGGAAAACCAAGAAAATTGGTCTCCTGAAACATCTGGTACAGCTCTGCAAGAGGTTGATCTTTATAGACAGTTAATGCTTCCCTGTTCATTACCTCACGCACCTGTACACCTTGCATAATATCCATATCCCGTCCCTGCTCAAATCGTATTCCACGACGGGCAAGCTTGCTGGTGTATATGGATTCCGGGTACAGATACTGGGCAAGATAGGAAGCTGTAACTGCTGTGAGCATAAGAGGTAAGATTAACGCGTAATCATTGCTCATTTCAAAAACTATCAGCATTGCTGTGAGTGGAGCACGGGCACAGGCAGCAAAAACGGCAGCCATGCCAACAAGTGCATAAGCACCTGGCTGCCCGGCGAGTTCCGGTTGCCAGGCTGAAAAAAGTTTACCCATGGCACCACCAAGCATTGCTCCAATGAAAAGTGCTGGAGCGAATACTCCTCCGGAATTTCCTGATCCAAGGGTAAGCGATGTGGCAAGAGGTTTTAAGAGGACAAGCAGGGCAAGAAGCCAGAAACTAGTATTCCCCTGCAGCGCATCTTCAATAAACTCAAAACCAGAGCCATATACATGGGGAATATTTTCAATAAGCGGCATGCCAATCTGGTACTCGGACACGCTGTTGAAACCGATCTGCGGGAGCTGGAGATAACAAAAGCCAAGCAGTCCAAGAAACAGTGCCCCCACAGCAGGTTTAAGGGAAAGCGGAAATGTCCACTTATCAAATATATTCTCAAACCATGCAAGCATTCGTATAAAAAAAACACCGACAAAAGCAGCAGCAAGCCCCAGAAGAAGATAAAACAAAATGGTTAGCGGCGAGTCCATGGTGTAGGAAGGGACGCTAAAAGCAGGTCGGTCGCCAAGGTACATCTGACTGACAACCGAAGCAGATACCGCTGCAATGACCACGTTGCCAAATGCACGAACCTGCAATTCACTCATCAATACTTCAATGGCAAAGGCGACCCCGGCAATGGGTGCATTAAACGTTGCTGCAATTCCTGCTGCTGCACCACAGGCCACAAGATTTTTTATACGATCATCCGAGAGATGAAGAATCTGCCCTGTTACAGAACCAAGGGTAGACCCGACCTGAACAATGGGCCCCTCACGACCTGCAGAACCTCCGGTTCCGATACAAAGCGCAGAAGCTACTATTTTTGCAATGGCAACCCGTGGTCGAATCCTGCCACCATGTAAAACCAGAGCCTGCATAACTTCAGGAACACCATGCCCTTTTGCTTCTTTGGCGAACCAGGCAATAATTGGACCGGCAAGCAAGGCTCCAGTGACTGGCACCAGGATATAACTCCATACTCCCAGGTGGGGAAACAGAAATTGAATACTGGAGTATGAACTGTTTTGGATTGCGACTATAAGATGAATAAAAGCAACAGCCGCTAAACCGGTGGAACCACCAATAATAACGGCAAGAATAAGGAGCAACAATCCTTCCGGCGGGGTTGTTTTATCAAGAAGTGCGCCAAATGGATTACGTTTCATTGTAATGGAAGGAGTGAAAAGAATTTGGTGAAGGTACTTATACCCCTTGTGGGGTGTTAGTCAGAATTCTCACTTAAGACTCGGCAACAAATAACCTGGAATTTGACAGCTTAGTAGGTATCGAATTGTATTCCAAGTATTTTGAGTGTCAAATCGTTCCCTGTAATTTCTATCCTCAGATTTCCACCAAAACTTGCCACATTGCTCAACGCCACACCCACACACACAAATTGCAACACTTTCGTAGAAAAAAAACTACACTTCCAGGTAAAATGCCACACATATGGTCGCAAGCTAATTTCCACGCCACATAGACGCAGTGCCAAAAACTCCACTCAACACATATATTTTTTCACTATAATACCAGGGAGATGACCAGGACCAGCAAACACATCCCTCCTTCAACCAGAAACTGGCACAGTTAATGCTACATACAAGGCAAGAAAACAAAAAAGATTACCCGATCAATCCAAAACGGAGGACACCATGACTACAAACACACAGACAATAACTAAAAATAACGTTGACGCCGGATACGAAACTTCTAAATTTGCCCTTGGTCTTGGAATGTCAATGGCAGCTCTCGTAGGTCTCTGGGGCACTGCATGTCTCGTAAGCGCACTTATGAACAATGGCCCCTTAAGTCTTGTAAAAAGCTATCTCACAGCAGTACTTGGCTAAGAAAAAAACACAATCCAATTGTCAAAATTGAATAAATAAAAAATAAACAAGGAGAACACCATGACTAACAATACATCAAAAACCGCAAGTAGAATCATCCTCGCAGCTGGCTCCATCATGTGTCTTTGGGTTGCAGCAGCTCTCACAAGCGCCCTTTCTGCAGCAGGCTGGTCTGTCAGTGAATTGGCCGGGCAATACATGGCCGCAATCGGGATGGTTAAACCATTGCATACCCTGGTTGACTACTACACACACATCAAAGGTATTGAATATCTGATCTGTGTTGCCTTCTTCGTCGCCTTCCCGGTTTTCTTTAAATATGTAAACAAGGCTCCAAAGGCGATTACAGCAAACAAATAACGAAAACAGAACAAAAAGATCTCACCTCTTAAAACCTCCTGCCATCGGATTCTTTTCGATGCAGGAGGTTTTTTTATTTTCCCCTGACTCCTGTTTGGCTCACCCCAAATACACCTCCTGTTTTACCTTACCCTCCACAAAGGCCCCTTTTTTATTAATTGCTTTAATTATCCAGAGAAGCGTGTTTATATGCATGATGGACAGTAAAAAGTAATAGTTGATCAGAGGTATGCCAGGAGGCTGTCGTTCATCGGCGTTATAATCACAACAAGGAGAAGCGATGTCAGTAGTTGTAGCGAAACAA
>JAYEOK010000126.1:0-14074 GCA_034722915.1 Thermodesulfobacteriota bacterium
TGTATTTTTTTCCGTCTTCTGTGTTGCTCGTTGCTCACGTAACCCGTTATGCTCCCGCCTCGCGCCTTGAATACGAAAAAAACTCCTATTAATTTTTGTTCAAGTTATTTATCTCCCGTTCCTAACCTGAGAAGCTCAACTTTGCCTGTTTTTGCTTTTCATCTAATACGTTTCAGGCTGGTGGAGTTAAAATCTTTATCTGTGAGTCCGGTTTGGAACTGGTAGTTATCCATGAGAAGTATTGTGGACTTTCCGGTCTGATGATTAAACATCTCCATTTTACCGGGCCGCCAGAATTTACCAAGATACTGCTGGTAATCCATTATAGTCAGTGTTTTAAGAAGGCTTTGTTTGCGGTCATAGAACGTTACCTTCCGGACAAGGTACTCCTTTGTATCTGTCCAGCTTATGCGTTTTGTGTAGCCGGAATTTCGTTTATCCACCGGATAGGATTCGCCCACAAAACAGGCTGTTTCGTTCAAGTCCTCCTCACGAAGATGCTTATATGTGTACTTCTCAACTTCCTGGCTGGCAATATCTTCATAGGCAAATTCACTGCCCATGAAAGAGCCGGACTTGTTTCTGGAATTAATGCGTTTCACACGTTTCAGGGCCGGCAGATAAAGCCACTGCTCATCATCTCCGACTTTATGGGAAAAACTTAAAAAAGCGGTTCCCTTCACATCCCGTGGCGTATCAAAAATGGAGAGGCTTTTGTTCCCATCACCGTCCACCCCAAGAACCCTGCTGCGAATGGTACGCCTGGACTCTTTACCCTGTTTGTTTTTCAGTATCATTGTCATGTCAGACGTGTAATCACCAAATCCTTTATAGCGGTGATCTGTCTCCATGGCAATGGCCAGACCCTTTTCCTCAGCTGTTTGCGAGTAGGCCTGTTGTGTGGTTGGAAAAAACAGGGAACAGAAAAGTACGCCTGTTACAAGTGAAAGAACATGAGTGGAAAATGAAAGCATTTGGGAGCCTCCAGTGTTTTTTGATAAATAATGTGGGTAAAATCAGGAGGATGCCAGCAGCAAGATTGACTTATGGCGCAGAGCGCCGGGGATCGGTTACACCGCAGAGCGGTGTAACACCAGGAAAGCGCTACAGTTAGCTATGCGACAAGCCTCAAACGAACAAAGATGGGGTGCATTTACGAATTGAAAAGTCCAAGTTGTTTCTTGCTGAGCCCTACGTTTCAGAAGTGTCCCTCATCCCCTGAAGACTATTGCCGCCATTTTCACCGCGCATTAGAGTTTCCCCAACAAGAGCAGCAGTGACGCCTGCCTCCTGTAGGCGTTGTATATCTTTGGCAGTTTTTAATCCGGATTCCCCGACAACAGCAATATCATCCGGGATCAATTTTTTCAAACGAAAGGTGGTTTCAGTATCCATTGAAAAATCTTTAAGATTACGATTATTTATTCCAATCAGACTTGCATCTGTTTTAAGTACAACCTCAAGCTCTTTCTCATCATGCACTTCAACTAGACAGTCTATGGAATACTCTTTTGCCTGAGCCTGAAAATCCTTGAGTTGATGGCTGTCCAGGATGGAAGCCATGAGTAAGATAGCATCAGCCCCGCAAACCTGTGCCTCTTCAATCTGTAAAGGATCGATGATGAATTCTTTGCGCAGGACTGGAATGTTTACATTTTCCCTTGCCTGCAGAAGATACAGAAGAGACCCTTGGAAAAAATCAACATCTGTCAGAACCGATATAGCCTGAGCCCCATTCTTTTCATAATTTCGGGCTATTGTTACAGGATCAAAATCAGGACAAATTAACCCCTTGGAAGGAGAGGCTTTTTTTGCTTCAGCAATAATCGCGACACCGGAATAATCAATCAGCGCCTGGCGGAAACCACGTGGTGGTGGAATATCTTTTTCATCATAAGGTGGAGGAATATGGACACCATTTTTTTTAAGAAGGCTTACCTCTTCCGTTTTTTTTGCAACAATAATATCTAAAATGTGCGCCATAAAAGCCACCTATAGAACAAACATAATGTAAATGCTAAGAATTTTTTATTTGCTGGTCAGTGCAATCAACTGATTAAGTTTCTCAAGCGCCTTACCTGAATCAATAGTTTCAGCTGCTTTTACTATCCCACTTTTCAGGTCATCACACAGCCCGGCAGCCATGAGTGCAGCCCCGCTATTCAAAAGAACCATGTCTCGTTTCGGCCCCTTTTCTCCACCAAGCACGGCTCTCATCTGTTCTGCTGATTCCCCGGCATTCACCCCGCCTTTCAGGTCGTCAATGGAGGCTCTGGTAAATCCAAGCTCTTCAGGTGTAATAGAGTATAAAGTAACCTCAGATTTATTTAACTCTGCTACTTTAGTTTCACCTGTAATGGTCAACTCATCAAGGTTTCCTTCTCCATGAACGACAAGTGCTCTTTTAGAACCTAATTTACCAAGCACCCTGGCAAGAGGTTCGATCAGTTCACCATCGAAAACGCCAAGAACCTGGACATTAGCCCCAGCAGGATTGGTTAACGGGCCGAGAATATTAAATATAGTACGGATTCCCAATTCTTTCCGCGGTCCAATGGCATATTTCATGGCTCCGTGCAGGGCAGGAGCAAAAAGGAATCCTATACCTATTTCCTGTATGCACTCACCAACGCGTTCCGGGCTGATATCTAATGCTACTCCGGCAGCTTCCAGTACATCAGCACTACCACAGTTACTGGATATGGACCTGTTGCCATGTTTGGCCACAGGTAGTCCTGCTCCTGCCACGACAAAGGCTGTTGTAGTTGATACGTTGAATGTTCCTGATCCATCACCACCCGTGCCGCAGGTATCGACAAGGATTTCACCCTGGTCTACATTAATACCCGAGTCAATGGGAGTAGCTTTCTCACGCATGACACGTACTGCGCCGGTGATTTCATCAACAGTCTCACCTTTCATACGCAATCCAGTTATAAAGGAACCAATCTGGGCAGGAGTCGCCTCCCCTCCCATGATCTCGTTCATGACATCGACCATTTCCTCAACGCCTAGATCCTGTTTTACAACAACCTGTGCAATGGCTTGTTTTATATTCATTTAATTTCCTTACGTATTCAGGTAGCGCCCCATAGTTGGATTAGGAATGGGAACGAAATAAGTTGAACAAAAATTAATAGGCATTTTTTTCGTATTCAAGACGCGAGGCAGAAGCATAGCGGGCTATGTGATCAACGAGCAACGCAGAAGACGGACAAAAGGACATTAATTTGTTCAAGTTATTTCGTGTACGTTCCTTAACAACCAGTCATAAAATTTTCAAGAAGTGTAATACCTGCGGGAGTCATGATTGATTCGGGATGAAATTGTACACCTTCAACATTCATTTCTTTGTGACGCAAGCCCATGATTTCACCTTCTTCTGTCCAGGCACTGATTTCAAAACAATCAGGGACAGACTCTTTTTCAACAATAAGCGAATGATACCGCATACCGTCAAACGGGTTTGGCAGGTTTATAAAAACACCCTTACCATCATGATACACAGGTGATGTTTTTCCGTGCATAATCCTTGAGGCACGGACAATCTTACCACCAAAGGCCTCTCCTATGGACTGGTGGCCAAGACACACACCAAGAAGTGGGATTTTCCCACTGAAATATTTGATCGTTTCGATGGAAATACCTGCCAGGGAAGGAGTGCAGGGGCCAGGTGAAATAAGAATCCGCTCAGGATTTAAATCAACAATTTCATCTATACTGATCTTGTTGTTACGAAAGACACGAATATCAGCCGGTTCACTTTCTTTTAAAGAATTGCCAGCAATGGTCTGGACAATATTATAAGTAAATGAATCGTAATTATCTATGATAACAAGCATAGCTTAAAAACCCTTTTCTGCAAGTTCGACCGTTCGTCGCAAGGCCATGGATTTATTGATGGTCTCTTCATATTCTTTTTCAGGATCAGAGTCAAACACGATCCCGGCACCAGCCTGCACCCAGAGATCATTGCCCTGCATGACAAAGGTCCTGATAGTGATACAAAAATCCATGTTGCCTGAAAAGCCGAAGTACCCGACTGCCCCGGCATATGGGCCTCGTCCTTCAGGCTCAAGCTCATCAATGATTTCCATGGCCCTGATTTTAGGGGCACCGCTCACTGTGCCTGCCGGAAAACAGGCCTTCATAACATCAAACTGATCTTTATCATCTGCGATGATGCCATGTACACCCGATACGATATGCATGACATGGCTGTAACGTTCGACAACCAGGAGATCAGTTACTTCAACGGCACCGCCACGAGCGATTCTGCCGACATCGTTGCGACCAAGATCAACAAGCATGAGATGCTCGGCCCTCTCTTTGGGATCAGCAAGCAATTCTTTCTCAAGAGCCTCGTCTTCCTCACTGGTTTCTCCGCGTTTTCTGGTTCCGGCAATGGGACGGAGTTCGATTGCCTCATCTTCTTTGCGAACAAGAATTTCAGGCGAAGAGCCTATCTGGATCAGCTTCCCAAGTTTAAGGAAAAAGAGATAGGGACTGGGATTAATATGGCGCAGGGCCCTGTAAAGATCAAGCGGAACCAGGTCAGTTTTTGTGTGAAAACGCTGGGAGACAACCACCTGAATAATATCCCCGGCCTTGATATATTCCCTGGCTCTGTCCACCATGGAGCAAAACTCCTGCTTTGTCATGTTGGATTGAAATTCGTGTTCTGTCTGGCTGCCCTTGACACTGGAACCAAGAAAAGAAACAGGAACCGGCGCCCGAAGAAGATCAATAACAGAATCAATCCTTTCTATGGCATTATCATAAAGCGTCTGGCTGTCAACATTGCCATCATCAGCAACCCAGCAGACCACCGTAACTGTCTGTTTGAAACTGTCATGGATCAGAACGATTCGTGGAATCATGAATGAAGAATCGGGAAAATCAAGTTCAGCCTGATCGCTTGGCAACTCCTCCATAAAACGCACCATGTCATAGCCAAGAAATCCTACAGCACCACCACAAAAACGCGGAAGATTTTCATCTTCTGCTGCTTTAAAATCTTCAAGTATTGTTTGTAGTGCCTCAAGCGGATCTCCCTGCAATAAAGATTGCTCGGAAAGATCACCCGCAAAAGAATGAATATCTATCTTTGAGCCTTTTGAGGAAAAGGTCAGGAGAGGATCAAAACCGATAAAGGAATATCTCCCCCATTTCTCTCCCCCTTCCATACTTTCAAAAAGAAAGATATGACTCTCTTCACCTGCAATTTTAGCAAAAAGCGTGAGGGGTGTATCAAGATCCGATATAATCTTGCGATATACAGGAACAAGACCAGCCTTTTCCTTACTTTTGAGAAAGTCGAGCTTATCCGGAAAATGAGTAGTCGTGGGCATGGAATAAAATATGAAAGAGTTAAAAGCGTGAACAGTTATATTGCCTGCATGTCTCTAACCAATTGCAGTCACCTTACCATAGAATACAAAAAAGGCCATAAAGTCTAATATGACTTTATGGCCTTAATTCAACTGTGTAAAACAACGGGTATTCCCGTTCTCTTAAAAAGCCCGATCAGGCTGCAGCCTGCATTTTATTTACGCGTTTGGTCAGGCGGGAAACTTTTCTGGAAGCATTCTTCTTATGGATAGTTCCCTTGGAAGCAGTTTTGGCAATAACCGGAATAGCTGTTTTCAGAGCGACCTGGGCATCATCCTGAGAACCGGCATCTATGGCGGCATCGACTGCTTTTATTGCATTTCTCATGCAAGTTCTGTTAGCACGGTTTCTCATACGACGAACCTGAGACTGACGATTACGTTTCTCAGCGGATTTGTGATTGGCCACGAATATCTCCTGTAATTATTAACTTATATATTTTTTTAACCGACCTGAAAAGACCGTAAAATTTCAACACTGCCTGCTTATGTCGCTTTTCTCAGGCAACAAAAAGAGTATATTTTTAATATGAGGAGGACTCAAAGTCAATAGATATTTCACATTTCTCTTGAAAAACGGCCATAGAGATCTTTCTATTTGACTTGATCTATCTTTGCGAGATACTCTAACACCGGTAAACGGTAAGTGAGGCCGGCACTCATTTCAGTACCCCCTTGAGGGGTATAAGTGCCTTGGTTGTACTTGTAACTTATTCATTTTAAAATAGTCTCAAGTTTTCTTGTTTTTTATTACAGCTTTTCAGGAGTAAGGCACTAAACTACACTATTTTCACTCTATCCGATGGAATACTATCTCTTCATTTTTATAGACAGATAAAATTATGGGTTTTCCCAAAGTTGTTTTTAAAGTCACCGAAGTCAAGAATTGTCCGTTTTACACCCATGGCGATCTATTTGCAGTCTCAGGTATCACGATTTCCATGAACTCCGGCGAACAAAACACCTTTGTCAACACAACAATTATTTACTCACCCATAGAGAAAGAGAAGTGTAAAGTATTAAACGGTGATCTCACAAAAATTCTTATCCAACATGACCGCGCGGATAAAATTCCTGTTTGTACGATTAGTTGTAGTGGCTGTACCGGCTCTATTCGGCTGGAATACGATGATTCAATTATACTTGAGAAAAAAGAAAAAGGTGAGGAGTCTACCACTGAACTAGCGTCCATGCTCCACCTTCTGTCTGATTTTGCTTTTTTTAAAAATATAGACAAAAAACACCTTGGGAACGTCGTACAGTTTTTCCATCTCAAAAAACTTAAAAAAGACGACATTGTTATCCGCAAAGGTGACCCGGGTGGAAACTTTTATATTATCATTTCCGGATCTGTTGATGTTATTAATGATCGCGGAATGACTATCTCCACACTAACAAAAGATGATGTATTCGGAGAGATGAGTCTCATTTGTAATGAGTCGGTTGGTGCTACTATTCAGGTACGGGAGCCTTCTTCGCTCCTCTATATTGACAGAAAGAATTTTCAAAAAATACTTGGACAATACCCATCTGTTCAACTCTATTTTACAAGACTGATGGCCAAAAGATTGACAAAATCCAATACTATCCGTGCCGAGGATCTTTCTTCCGGAATGATTGGTAATCTTGCTGAAATCCCAGCTGAAGCACTGTTTCAAACCCTGAACATGAACAACAAAACAGGGATCCTTATGATTAATGAACTGCCCCAGGGCACTGCAAGGTTTTCTTTTCGTCAGGGCTCACTCATCAAGGCGAGCTACGATACGCACGAGGGCGAGGCAGCTTTTTACGAAATATTAAAAGAACAGAACGGACGCTTTCGCTTTGATCCCGGTATTCCACCTGAAGATTTTGATGTTCCTGAAATTGGATATTTCATGAAACTTCTCATGGAAGGAATGCGTCGTCTGGATGAGATTCGTGACCGGAGGAACAATTAAGGGCTCACGCAAAAAAAACTCATTAAGTAAATGATTCTATAATTTCTTACCGATTGATCCAATAATTAGACGTTTCACTCATTTCTTCTCACAATTTTTCTATATTTCATTTTCGCACATTTAACAACGCCAAAGGATTCTTGGGTCCGGTAAAATATACCTGTTGAGCATACAGATAGCATGCAGAGCACCTCTGTAATGAAATTACAGCTACTTACAGAATAGCAACATGAGTATATGCTTGTATTGCTATATTGGTAGTATTCTTATGCGGACACCTTATCAAGAATAAGGTCAACCGTGAAAGACCGGAAACTGACTATGATTACCATGGGAAATATCCTGCTTTGTTTTTTTAGATCATGCCACATCATTGGTCACAGCTTATTGTGAAAATGGTGCGCCTCTTGCTTTATTTGCTTGCATTATGGTATAGTGCAAGCAAATAAAGCATAAGATAGAGGTGAAATCATGCCATCAGTCACTGTTAGAAACGTACCGGACGAGGTTCATCGCGCTTTGCGGGTTAAAGCAGCACAGCATGGCCGGAGCGCGGAAGCTGAAATTCGTGAGATATTGGAAGATGCCGTCCAACCGGAAGGAAGGGTAAAGCTTGGTTCGTTGCTTGCCGGCATTGGTCGCAAAATCAATTTGACCGATGATGAGTTTTCGATTTTTGAGCAAAGCAGAGATAAAACTCCGGCTAAAGCAGTGGATTTTGAATGATACTGTTAGATACAAATGTAATTTCAGAACCGTTGCGTCGTGCTCCTGAGGCCCGTGTTATTAACTGGATTGATGCACAATCATTAGAAACGCTATATTTATCAGCAATCACTGTCGCTGAACTGCGTTTTGGAGCTGCAAATCTTCCAGTTGGAAAGCGACGAGATGAGCTGCAAACCAGTCTTGAAAATCAAATTTTGCCGCTGTTTTCCGGACGTGTACGTCCGTTTGAATTGGACTGCACTACCGCTTATGCTGAGCTAATGGCAAAAGCAAAATCTGCTGGCTTAGCAATTGCTGCAGCAGATGGATATATTGCGGCTATTGCGGCCACTAACCGATTTAGCGTCGCGACACGTGACGTCAGCCCATTCCAAGCCGCAGGGGTAAATGTTATTAACCCTTGGGATGAATATTCCAGAAGACCTATTCGTGACTGATGGGGATGGCAACAGAAAAATACGATTGGATAAGTCCACGGGCGATAAGATAATCGCTTTTGTTTCAGAAGATTGCCCTGTGTACATGGTTGAAACCGTCATCCAGGTGCGCCAATTGGCCGACCAGAAGAAAGATGTAGTTCTAATCGTTGCTCCTTTGCAGCAATTATCAGATAAACATTTAGCCATGCGCAGAATGGTAAGCAGCGGCAACATGCTATTTATTGATAATGAAAAATGGCGTAAGAATAATCTGCCCAAGGATATCTGATTGCCTCTGTTTGTAAATATTGCCACATCCAAGCTTTAACTAAGTCCAACATGCTTCAGGTTTATGGATCTACTGTGCATCGCTCGTTTGATGCCCTAATTTCAAAAAATCAACATACCTCCCCGCAACCGGAACAGTCCAATCTAATCTTATCAGGAATTATGTTGCGATGTCCCGCCTTCGCGGGAATGACAGGAAACAAAAATTTTGTGCCCTTACGATACCCTACTGCCTGAATTGATTGCCATCAATATCATACCTGCGCATTATTTTCTGTAAAGCAGCCCTGGTAAGGTGAGACAGGCGTGCGGCCTGGGAAACGTTACCTTCACTTTTTGTAAGCAGGGTGTGAACATACCCACGGGTAAATGTGTCAAGGCAGCTATCCTTGGCGTCCTTATAAGGTATTATTGGCGCATCTCTGTTTGGGTTCAAAGCAGGATAGGATACAGACTGTGGTGATTCTATCATCAAATGCTGCACATCAATAATCGATTCCTGACAGAACAAAACAGCACGACGTATGACGTTTTGCAGTTCCCTGATATTTCCCGGCCAGTTATGGCTAAAAAGTGTTTCAAGGGCAGCTTGAGAAAAACTCTTGCCGCTTACTCCAAGTTCTCTCTGCACCTTTTTAAGAAAATGGTCTGCAAGCAGCGGTACATCTTCTGCAATTTCCTGAAGCAATGGCATACGCAGAGTGAGAACTGCAAGGCGATAAAAAAGATCCTCCCTGAATATTCCTTCCCTGATTTCACTTTCCAGATCAGCATTTGTTGAGGCAATGATACGCACATCTATCTTTGTTGAAGTTTCCGCACCAAGCTGCTTGATTTCCTGTTCCTGCAGAACCCTCAATAGTTTTATCTGAACTGTCACCGGAATATCCCCGATTTCATCCAGGCAGATAGTGCCCCCGTGCGCTTGAATAAAAAGTCCGGCATGATCTCTGTCAGCACCGGTAAAGGCCCCTTTACGGTAACCAAAAAGTTCCGACTCCAGCAGGTGTTCGGGAATCGCAGGGCAGTTGACCATGATAAACGGTTTTTCTGCACGTTTGCTTAAGGAATGGATTGCCCGTGCACAGATTTCCTTACCTGTTCCGGAAGCGCCACGAATAAGGACTGTATACTCACTGTCGGCAGAAGTCCGGATAGTTTTATACAGTTGCTGCATGGATGGACTCCGGCCTATAAAATCAGGCATTACTGTCTCACTATCTATCCTGCTGCGCAGATTTTTATTTTCATTGAGTAATTGGCTGCGCTCCAAGCCCTTGGTGAGCATTCTTGTTAAAAGATCAAGCTCCAGGGGTTTGGTCACAAAGTCCCATGCCCCCCGGCGAATAGCATCCACAGCAAGTTCTATTGTCCCATATCCTGTCATCATAATAACAGTAAGGTCAGGCTGAATACGGTTTATGCTGTCAAGGACTTCCAGGCCATTTGTGTCGCCCATTATGATATCCATTAATACCAGCGCAATGTCTTCCTGCTCTACAATATCCAGCGCTTCTTTTCCTCCGGAAGCTGTTACTACTTTTGCATCCGGCAATCGTTTGACAAAGCTTCGCTGCAGGCCGGTCAGCAAGTCAGGCTCATCGTCCACCAGAAGAATAATTGGTAAAGCACCACTCTGGTTATTCATTTGCTTCACTCTCCTGGTGTGCTGGAAGGATTATTGTAAAATGTGCTCCATGGCCGGGAGTTGACTGCAGGGTTATTTCACCGTCATGCTCGTGAATAATACCGTAGCTCACCGAAAGCCCGAGGCCTGTCCCCTGCCCCGGTTCCTTGGTGCTGAAAAAAGGATCAAATATTTTATCCTGTATTGCTTTTTCGATTCCAAGGCCATTATCATCAATCGTTATGATAACCTTGTCACCCATGACACTGGTGCTGATGATTATTTCCCCTTTTTCCTGAACCGCCTGTATCCCATTCATGACCAGGTTAAGCAGTACCTGCTGCATGCGTTGAACATCTACAAAACAGTGGGGAAGCGTGCCGGCAAGATTGCAGACAAGATTGATTTTCTTTTGCTTGAACTGCTGACGAACCATGGTAAGAACATTTTCAATGATGCTATTAATCGATTCATCCTGTTTGTTCAGTCTGGATTCTCCACTACGGGAAAAATCAAGTAAGTCTGCGACAATACGACGACAGTTTTCTGCATGACGTTCAATGACTAAAATATCATTTATTGTTTCCTCATTGCTGGTATCGTTTTCTTTTATAATATCCGTATAACAGAGAATGACCCCTAGAGGATTATTTATCTCATGGGCAACACCAGCTGCAAGTTGGCCCACAGCAACAAGTTTTTCAGTCTGCTGGATTCGCTGTTCAGTTTCTTTAATGGCAGTGACATCTTTTGCAAAGCATACAATTGCGTGCACAGAGGTGTCACTGTTAAGAATAGGATAAAAGAACACGTCAAAAATCGAATTGTCATCCGACTGAATTTCTATTGTATGTGGTTCTTTCCGTAACAGGTCAACTTCATGGAGCCGGCCACTGAACAGGCACTGCCGCTTGGAACTAATTGTGTCAACACTCATGCCGACTGCATCCTCAATACGAAGATTATTTTTGTTTAAAAAGGTTTGATTTGCCATTTCCAGCGTACCGTCCGGGGAAAGCAGAATGAGAGGATCACTTATGCCATCAAAAACAGATTGCAGAAGCTTGCTGCTTTGGCGAAGGTTTTGCATATTCTGCAGACTCTCAATGGTAAGACCGATCTGCTGGCCGATTGAAAGAAGAAGCTCCTGCAGAGCATCATTTAATATTTCACAGCGCAGTTCGGTTATGACCATAATACCCAACAGGTGATCACGGCAACTGAGAGGAATACGGATATTCAACAGGTCATACATTGTGGACGGAATCACATTGATATTATTCTCTATACCATCCTGAAACTCGGGCAGCCCGGGAGCCTTTTCTGCACACTGGAGAGAAAAGTTGTCTTCCTTGTCATCATAGAGATAGATTCCTGCACCATTTGCGGGAATGACCTTTAAGGTTTCATGAAGAACCTGGTGCAGGATATTCTGCAGGGTATCCCTGTTGGTGATAAGGCCTGTTAAGGTGTTATGGAGCATCAATTCCCTGTTTCTCTTTTTGACCTGGTTTCTCGCCTGGTTCTCTGAGCGCTCCAGTGCCTCTGTTCGTTCAGCAACCTTCACTTCAAGATTGTCAGTGTAATCAACAAGCCGTGAGCGGCTGTCATGCAGGTGAGCCACCAGGGTTCTGGCATTACGATACAATTCTTCCAGTTCTTCCCTGTGTCCTTTTATTCCTTCGGGAACCAGTGTCTCATCACTGTTGTCCAGTGTGGTACGGAACAGTGTCAGCAGATCACGAAGATTACTGATAATAAGCTGATGGAAAAGAAGCCAGATCGAGCAGTAAAGAAGAAACGCAAGAAGCAGTACAATACCGAACATGCGAAATGAGCTTTTCCATATCTGATCAAGATTCTCTTCCAGGGGAATGGAGATGGAAAGAACGCCTCCAATTTCATCAGCATTACGATGAAAGCCGCGCTCAGCTCCATACGATACACTGATGGCAGAAGGGGCTTCTTCTGGAGTGCCGTGACAATGGAGACAGGAGTTCTTGAATAAAACCGGTTGATAGAGTGTGTAGTACCGATCGGACTCAAACGTTGTAATACCGTGCCATTCCATGGTATCCGGATTTTCTTGAAAATAGTTGATCATATTCCTTTCCTGCGGGTTTGCCTCGAAAATGGGATTTCTTGCACCCGCTGCCACACGTCGGTACTTAAAAGCCGGGAGCTTTTCCTTAAAACGATCCATGATGACCCGGGTAATATAAGAGGTGGACATGGCTTCAATAATAAAACGATCCTCACCTAATTCTTCATACATTCGAGGTCTGAGTACTTCACGAATGTAACTGCGGGTCGCTTCAAGAGAAGCCATGACCAACTCAGTCTGTTTAAAGGTTTCTTCCTCTAACAGATTTTTCTGAAAATGATAGATAATGGTTGTTGTGAAGAGACAGAAGCAAAAAAGTATTATTCCCAGCCCAACCTGGAAGCGAAGCTTGAGATTATGCTGGTCCTTGTCTGCAAGATCCCGAATTATATCTTTCATTAAAGAAACTCCCTGCTTTTAATAACTTACAGAATATTTTCTCGGAGTCTACGCTTACCTGTTTTTTTCAAAGAAAATATTCTGATAAGGCCCTTATGCCGGCTTACCGTTCATCACCGGTGTTAGTACCTTACGCCCTAATTCCTGTCATAAAAAACAAGAAAATGGAAAGTATTTTTAATGTTAGTAAATTGTACATACCACCAAGGTACTTATGCCGGCTTACCGTTCATCACCGGTGTTCAATAAAGCGCTAATGTGCATCCAAAAGTATACACTCCTTGTATCCACATGTAAACCACAGGATGCACCACGCCGTTCCACACCCTCTTGTTCCAAAACGTAATTCAAATAACGAGATAGTTATTTCAACACGTTAGATCCATTGAGTCTTTTCTGCTCCATTCAGGAACAGTACTTGCTGATTAAGAAAAAAGGATCGCCAGTCAACGATACTATTCAGGAGGATTTCCATAATGAAACGAACGTATAAAGCTCCCTTACTTGTTTTACTTGGCATAATCGGACTTTGTGCCCTGATGGCAGAGACCAACATTTTTGATCCGCTTATTCATTTTATTCACACTGGAGAAATTACAACTCTGCAGGCCGTTGCCTGTCTGGTGTTTACTGTGGTCGGATTTGCCGCCTATTTCCACCTGTTAAGCCTTCTCTGCAGTTATTTTGTGCCACGCATCGGTGGGGATCACAACAGCAATGGAGCCACGTTACCAACAAAGCTAATGGAGGAAAATTGATAAACAGAGGGTAAGGAACGGAGCGCAAATAACTTAAACATCTCGCATCTTGTCTTCAGGCCATGTTTGGCCGATCATCAATCACAAAGTCCTCAACGTAGCCCGCTACGCCTGCGGCTTTGTTCAATCAGATCGGTCAAACATGACCTAAATCCAAGCGCGATTTTGTTCAAGTTATTAACGCTCCGTTCCTTAGGAAGAAGTTGTTCTATAAAAAAAATCAAGGAGGATGTATATGCCAAGAGTTAAAGAACAAATGCCAGTCCTGATTATGGGAGCATTATTAGTTGTTTATGGACTTATTGCGCAAACAGGTGCCCTGTTGCCTGTGGCAAAATATTTACATACCCATAAAACATTAGATTTGCAGATTACACTGACTTTGATAGTTGGAGGAATCGCAATTGTTGGAGCTTT
>JAYEOK010000127.1:0-3495 GCA_034722915.1 Thermodesulfobacteriota bacterium
AACGATCTGTGATTATTTAACCGCAGGCGTAGCCGAGCTACGTTGAGGATTAAATAATCGCATAGCGTTTTTCTAAATGTTTATATTGCGCCTCAGAGTACGAAGTTATTGTTGAATGCGCCCTAAGGCAACGTTTTACAGATAGCACTACACCTCACACCGGTAAACGGTAAGTGAGGCCGGCACTCATTTCAGTACCTCCTCGAGGGGTATAAGTGCCTTGTTGGTATGTTCAACTTGCTAACTTTAATAGAACTTTCCATTTTCTTATTTTTTATGACAGGAATTAGGGAGTAAGGTACTAACCCGGTTCAACCGGAAATAATTCAGTTCACTGGATAAGTGCCAAATTGAGGACATAACCACTATCCTGTTGTAACTGTTTAGGAGCGCTCCATATCTGTGCAGGCAGGCTGGAGAACTATAGTAGTTCCTATGTGAGCCAGCCTGAACGTGCAGAGATGGGGTGCTCCTGAACAGTTACAATTTTTTTTGAAACAACATGTTGAAATACAGCCCACAGAACGCAGGCGTCAATGAAGGAATATGGCTGGATCCAAGCAGATCAAACTTTTCGGCGGCCACCTGCCTGCACATCTTGTAGTCAGTGACATGGTGTTCGTTGATGTTTGAAAACCCGATCATTCCAAATGCTTTTTCCATGAACCGATCCACTCTGGGCATACCCACAAGTAACTGTCCAGATGGACGCAGCAGACCATGCATTCGGTCAAGAACCGGGGAAAGGTCACTGATGTGCTCAAAAATCGATATCGCAACTATCAGATCAAAACTCTCTTCTTTAAAATAGTCATCCGCAACATCTCCCTGAATAAGGTTACAACTTATCCCGAGCTTTTCCAGGCAAGCATTGATTTTTTCTGGATCTGACTGCAAATCCACACCGAAAACTGACTCCCCCAAGGCGCAAAGTGAAGGCAGGAGAATACCACTGCCATACCCTAGCTCCAGAATGGAATCATATGGCGGATGGAGCAGAGACAAGGCTTGCTCAATTCTGGCCCGGTATAACGAACCAACCATGGGCTTATAATAATAAGGCAGGGGATCATCCGGCCCATTAGCCTGGAAAACACCCTGTTTGGGCAGTTGAAAAAGAGGTGTGTGTAAAGACGCTTTGTTACTTGTATTCATAGGTTACTATTCTAACCAAACACAGGTGAAAAGCGAACATTTTTAGATGCCGGGGCGATAAATTCGAAAAACATCCCAAACTTGACCTTTTTACGCACCTGTTAATCAAAAAGAAGACCATAAACGCCTCTCAGATGAACCGAATTCCCACTCACAGGAGTCGCTGGTGTTGAAGCACCTTGATCACAACCTAGAAAACTGTAATCCACTCTATTGAAAGCAGAATTATAATCAAGACCTGACTCGATCTGCCAGGCACTCATACCCAGAAGTTCCTCACATTCATTTCTACCCCAGCAGAACGATTCGGACCGCACACTGCGATATGTATTAGAATCTATTTCATGGGGAGGACTGCTACCCGGCATACCATTAAGCACCGTGACCAGTTTCTGATTACTATCTGCCCCCATGAGATTATCATGAACGGAACAGCTTTCTGCATTGGAACCAAAGGAAGGAAAAAAAAGTAATTGACCACTCTCCCAGGAGGACACCCCGTTGCAACTCAAGGTATTCCCCTGAACAACATGTCCTGCACCTGATAAAACCACTCCCCCAAGTGAGTTGTTAATAATAGTATTGTCATAAATACCAACACTATTTGGCTGACCGCCTATGTGGATAACACCTCCATCTATCATTATACCGGCACTTCGCAACACCGTACTACCGCCATCTCTGATACTATTTCCCCTGATAATATTTCCCTTTCCGATCCAAAGCGTATACACTCCAGCGGAATCATAGGACATGGTGTTTGAATTTAATACTCTGTTATTTTCAATCCTATTATCTGAAAGATTTTGAGCAATAATGCCCACCTTCCCATCTGTGTTCAGGGTAATACCAGTGGAGCCACTGTTTAGGACAATATTATCAATGATACTATTGTTGCTTGTTATCGTAGTGCCATCAGCAGGTGGACGTGCATAGAGACCGATACCACTTCTCAAAACAGAGTCGACACGATTTTTTCTGATTACATTATCATTAGAATTACTCAATAACAATCCTGTTTTGTGTCCAGTCGCGCCAGTACCGTACACCAACAGATTCTGGACTACAGAGCCGGTTGAATAGTTGAGCCACAGGCCGGAACTGTTATATCCCCGCAGAATAATATCTTCTATAACAAGGTAATCTCGCCCCTGGGAGTTAATACCAACGTTCAAATCACCAATACCGACATCATCACCAGGTGCATGATCGGAATAGAGATAAATTGATTTACTCTGCTCATCCCAATACCAATGTCCGGGCAGTGTCAAACCGTCCATACTGGTCGTCACATCTTCGAGATATAGCCTTTCCGATTGCGGCCATTGTTCTTCAACACCATCTGCATTTATCTGGCGTACGATAACCGTTTGCGCTTTGTCTGCATCAATTTCAAAAAATGTTATTCCTGAAACAGAATCCCCCTTTTTCGAGGTGACCAAAAGATTAGTATAAACAGCACTTGTACAGGTTCCATTCTGATCTACCTTACACTGAATCAAAATGGCATCAACATTGAGTGGTGCTGGAACCAAATCACGAAAGAGAAGAGTGGTTATTGGAGGTTTTGGAGCCCCATTGTATATCAGCACACCGGGTTCTGTATCCCAGGAAGGGGAGGTTGTACGATAAATCCCGCCCCCTAAATCTTCCCATTGAATACTACCTGGATATGTGCCATCAAAAATCGGCCGTTCTCCAGAACCGTAAGCACCGATGGTCAGCGGATTTCCCGGTTCTCCTGATTTGAATATTTTTAATTCTTCATGCCAGATTTCTCCCCGTTTAAAGAGAATTTTATCACCAGGCTGACTTTGGCAGCGATTTACCCTGCTAATGGTTTTCCATGGGGAGTCAATTGAAGTTCCTGGGTTATGGGGACTGTCACTTCCCAGCGTTGCGTCTACATAATATGTTATCGCAAAGGCAATATTGGGAACTCCAATAGACAACAATAACAGCAACAGGGATGCGCCTGCAGCTATCGTTCTAATTACAGGCCTCAGGAGCGGTCTTTTATTCACCCCCATGCCTTGAAACACACACACCTTTTCATACAATGTCATGGAGTTACCCCAGAATAGCACTACACAGCACCCACCTATTACCTCACAATTACTAGCACTTACACTGAAATTGTATCAAAAATGATCTCTGAAATTAAGGACTATTTTCCTTTTTTTTATTCTGCTGAAATTTCACTCACTTCGATTACTCACAAGACAATTGTTCATCACATAAAAAAACGGCCACTCGGGAATCACATCCCGAGTGGCCGTTTTTTGTCTAATGAGACACAACTCAGTGCCTTACTCCTGAAAAGCTGTTATAAAAAACAAG
>JAYEOK010000128.1:0-3485 GCA_034722915.1 Thermodesulfobacteriota bacterium
GGGGAAAAGAGAAGAATGAGCGAACGGATGGATGAAAGTAAGCAGAACGTTGTGGAAGAAAAATCCAGTTTGTGGAAGGCATTACTGAACAAAAGAATGCTGATTTGTATCTTCAATGGCTTTACCGCTGGTCTCCCGTTATATTTTTTGGCACAGCTCATCCCCGCATGGTTAAGGAGCGAAAGTGTTGACCTGAAAACAATTGGATTTTTTGGGCTGGTTTTACTTCCTTTCTCATTTAAATATCTTTGGGCACCTTTTCTCGACCGCTATGTACCCCCATTTCTAGGAAGACGACGCGGCTGGATGATGGTGAGTCAAATTGGTCTGCTAATTTTTATGATGACGCTTGCGGTGTTAAATCCGCAGGATGATATTCAGATAATTTTATACGTTGGCCTGGCGATCGGTTTTTTCTCGGCCACCCAGGATATTGTGCTTGATGCGTATCGTCGTGAATTGCTGCCTGACAATGAATTGGGACTTGGCAGCTCCTTCTATGCAAATGCATATAGAGTTGCCGGGTTTATTCCCGGAGGGCTGGGATTGATTTTGTCTGATTATATGCCGTGGTCCATGGTTTTTATTGTGATCTCTTTATTTATGTTCGTGGGGATTATTCATACCTTTGTTATCGGTGAGATTGACACACGGGTTTCGCCCCCAAAGTCTTTGCAGGAGGCTGTCGTCGAACCATTTAAAGAGTTTTTTCTAAGGGATGGATTTAAGTCCGGCTTGCTGATTTTATTATTCATTTTTTTCTACAAGTTTGGAGATACGGTCGCAACAGCCCTGATAACACCGTTTTATCTTGATGTGGGATTTTCAAAAACAATCATCGGTACAGTGGCAAAGGTGGTTGGCTTGTGGTCAATGTTGCTTGGCGGATTTATCGGAGGACTGTTGATGTACCGAATGGGAATCAACAAGGCTCTATGGATTTTTGGAATTGTTCAGGTGATGTCAATTTTTGGTTTTGCATTACTGAGTGAAGTGGGAGCAAATGTTTGGGTTTTGGGTGGGGTGGTTGCTTTTGAATATCTGGGTGTTGGGCTGGGTTCTGCCGCTTTAATGGCATTTATTGCTAAAAGTACAAATAAAAAATTTACCGGCACCCAGCTTGCTTTGCTCAGTTCCTTATTTGCTATTCCTAAATCTTTTTCCGGAATACTGGCAGGGGTACTGGTTGAGGGAATTAAAGAAAAAGATGGAATGTTTTATTCGATTCTGGGTGACGTGAGTGGAATAGGATATACTCATTTCTTTTTTGTTTGTGCGGTGCTGGCTATTCCGGGGATGATATTGCTTATTTGGGTAGCTCCCTGGAATGCAAATGAAAACAGAGAAGGTCAGAGTTCTGCTATATAGAGGAAGAAACTGTCTGGTCTCTCTGGCTATGGCAGTTTGTGAGCCTTCATAAATTGTATAAGCTTTCGGTGGCCTGCCGGGAATGCATACTGATTTACCTGTTCAAAAGGAAGCCAGTGAAATTCCTGAGCAGCATGAAGCACCGGGTCGCTGTTGCTCTGCTCAAGGCTTACTAAAAAACAGTGCAGGGTGACTTTGTATCTGGTGTAGTGATGAATAGTGGTGGTGATTTTGGAATCCACCCGAACCACGAGTTCTGTCTCCTCCAGGTATTCACGAACTACGGTTTCTTCTGCAGTTTCACCTTCTTCCATTCTTCCCCCCGGAAATTCCCAGAGTGCTCCCCAGACATCATCAGCTAGACGCTGTTGGATGAAGATTAGCCCCTTGTGCAGTAAAACTCCGGTGGCCATATTGATGGGGATTGTTTTTGTGTTTTTTTTAGGGATCGGACGTTCAGGAATAAGGTCATATTGCAGTGCCAGGCAATGTGCAGCCACAGGGCAAACAGAACAGTTTGGCTGTTTCGGACGACAGACAAGGGCACCAAGTTCCATGAGTGCCTGGTTGAAGTTTCGGGCTTCACCTGATGGAAGGAGTTCTTCTGCTTTTTGCCAGTTGAGTTTCCTGGCGGCAGGGCTGTTTGGGATCAGGTCAATATTAAAAAGCCTTGCAAGGATTCGTTCGATGTTGGCATCCACCACCGGGACATCTCGATTAAAACTGATGGAGGCAATGGCACCGGCAGTGTAAGGGCCGACTCCGGGAAGCTTCAGCAGGAGTTTACGACTGTCAGGGATTTGCCCCTGATGATTAGTGATAAGCAGTTTTGCGGCCTTGATGATGTTTCTTGCCCTGGAGTAATAGCCAAGCCCTTCCCAGCATTTAAGGACCTTATGTTCCGGGGAATTGGCCAGAGTTGCAAGATCAGGGAACTCTTTCATCCAGCGTATGAAAAAGATCGTAACCCGATCCATCTGGGTTTGCTGAAGCATTATTTCAGAAATCCAAATCTGATAAGGATCGTACGTACGTCTCCAGGGGAGATCTCGCTGGTTTTCTGCGAACCAGCTGAGGAGTGACTTTTGAAGACTTTTTGATGTGGTCATAGGGATAGCTGGGTCAGAGGAAAGTTTCAGGCAATAGCACATTATGCTTGCATGGGTGGCAGCAGTTTTATACTGTGAAATTGTAAAAATAAATAGATGAAGGTTTTTTACCTTAAGAGTTCTTTTTTGAGTACCCTTTTGAGGGTGAAAATACGATCTTATATAAAAAATGTGGAGGATTTCCAATGAAAAGTCTTGTTGTGTATTCATCAAAAAGCGGAAACACAAAAAAACTGGCTGAGGCCGTCTATAATTATCTCACTGGTGAAAAGGAGCTTTGTGCTGTGGCAGATGCTCCGGATCCCTCAGGGTACAATTTTGTTGCTGTTGGGTTCTGGTTACAGAAAGGACAGCCTGATCCTGATTCTCAAGCATTTCTTGCTAAAATTGAAGAGGGTCAGGATCTTTATCTCTTTGCTACTCATGGTGCTGCCGTTGGTTCCCCGCATGCCGAGAATGGGATGAATGGTGCCAAGGCCATAGCTGTCAAAGGTCATGTGATTGCAACATTTTCCTGTCCCGGTCAGGTTTCAGAAAAAATGATGGAAAAGGCGTCGAAAAAAGATCCTCAACCTCCATGGTTTGCTGATGCCCCAGCTGCTGCCGGACATCCGGATGAGACAGACGTGAAAAACGTGGTCCGTTTACTTGAGGAATTGGATTTGCCTTAAGGGCTCATTCAAAAATAAGTTCGTAATTATGAGGTGTAAGGTGAATGTTTAGGGAAACGATCTGTGATTATTTAACCGCAGGTGCCCCGCAGGAAATGCCCTTGGGGTGCGTAGCCGAGCTACGTTGAGGATTAAATAATCGCATAGCGTTTTTCTAAATATTTATATTGCGCCTCAGAGTACGAAGTTATTATTGAATGTGCCCTAAGGCTCACTGTCGGTAAATAAAAAAGGCTTTTTGCTGCCCTTTTCCCTGACCCAGTTTAAGCCGTTCTGTACCGGATGGAAGTGAAGGAGTCCATCGATTGCTTTTTGTTTACCCGGAAAATCTAACAGG
>JAYEOK010000129.1:0-3468 GCA_034722915.1 Thermodesulfobacteriota bacterium
CATGTTTGACCGATCTGATTGAACAAAGCCGCAGGCGTAGCGGGCTACGTTGAGGACTTTGTGATTGATGATCGGCCAAAGATGGCCTGAAGACAAGATGCGAGATGTTCAAGTTATTTGCGCTCCGCTCCTAAAGGCGCCGGCATCGTACTTGTTGTCGCAGGCGTTGTTTTGCTGATTACCCAAGGAAGCCCTGCCAAACTTTTAAATTTATCTTTTGCGATAGGTGATGTGTGGATGCTTGTTGCTGCATTTACCTTTGCCATCTATAGCATTTTATTAAAACATAAACCTGAAAAGTTAAGTATCTGGGCATTCCAATTAAGCACTTTCATGTTAGTGCCTTACTCCTGAAAAGCTGTCATAAAAAACAAGGAAATGGAAAGTTCTGTTAAATTAGTAAGTTGAACATACCAACAAGGCACTTATACCCCTCAAGGGGGTACTGAAAAGAGTGCCGGCCTTACTTACCGTTTACCGGTGTTAGGGCTTCTGTTTCTATTTCCATTTTTTATATGGGAATATGTAACAGTTCCTTCCGTAGATTTTGACAATAAGACCATTCTTTCAATTCTCTACGTAGGTATTTTTGCTTCTCTTTCAGCATTTGTTTTGTGGAATAAGGCAATCATGCTCATTGGTCCTTCAAAAGCAGGCATAATTTACTATACATTGCCACTTTTCAGTGGTCTTTTGGCATGTCTTTTCTTAAAAGAAAGTATTGGCATGAATCATTTCTACAGCGTGCTGCTCATTGTCTCTGGTATTCTCACTGCTAATTACGAATCCCAAACAGTCCGAACCCGGCAATAAACCGGAAACAAAAAACAAGCAAATGGCTTCTACGACACTACATTTCATCCACGCGGCCTGTCCATGTCTTTTCTGATTATTCTTTCCTTTCTTATTTTTCTGATAAGCCTCTACACCTTGCTTCAGATCTTTTGGGGCAGCCTGCAAATGAGGCATCTGGAGACAACACCTTTGGCTACAGGTACAGAGACTCCCCTTGTCTCTATTATCGTGCCGGCCTGCAACGAAGCAACAACCCTGGAACCGGCTCTACGCTCATTGTTACAACAGGACTACCCGAACCTGGAAATCATCGTTATTGATGACCGTTCCACTGACACGACTTTTGAGATTATCACAAAATTAAGGCTGAAATTTCCGAAGATTCAGGTGGAACAAATAAAAAAGCTCCCCGTGGGATGGCTGGGGAAAAACCATGCCCTCTACCGCGGGGCAAAAAGAGCTCGAGGAAAAATTCTGCTTTTCACAGATGCTGATATCATCATGAAACCGTCCACCCTTTCCCGCTCTGTGGCCTATTTCATGGATCAAAACCTGGATCACCTTTCTTTGATCTTTCGTAATCTTGCACCTGGGGGCTTACTGAATGCAATGGTGGTTGATGCGCTGGGCGGCCTCTTTCTTCTTCTCAGGCCCTGGAATGTCAGAAAGAAAAACAGCAAATCCTTTATCGGGGTGGGTGCCTTTAATATGATCCGCAGCCATGCCTACTGGGAACTTGGCGGTCATACTTCATTTAAAATGCACCCCATCGACGATATCATGCTGGGCAGGAAAGTAAAACAACAGGGACTGACCCAGGACTGTCTGCAAGGTGGCGAATTTGTACAAGTCAGGTGGTATGAAAGTCTTCCTGAGATGATCCACGGGCTGATGAAAAACATCTTTGCACTCTACAGCTATCGGATCGATTATGTTGCAGCAGCTCTTTTGGGAATTATCATGCTGACCATTATTCCGGTCTGGGGAGTATTCATGGCTCAGGGAATGGCCAGGATCTTTTTTTGCGCCACTGTTCTGTGCCGCTTTGCTGTATTTATCTGTAATGCCAGAGGAATGAAAGTCTCGTCCTCCTTATTTCTCTGGTCTCTTGTCACCCCTTATCTTACTGTCTTCATACTGATAAAAGCGGTATGGACAACCATTAATAATCAGGGCATAGAGTGGCGCGCTACACATTACTCCTTAAAAGAATTAAAAAAAGAGGCTCCACTTTTCACCCCTTTTTCCAGGCACTAAAAAAGGGCTGCATCCTGAAGGAGCAGCCCCTGTGTTAATTCTTCCCTGCCTGCTGTCTCAGACAGAAAAGTGACATTTATTTTATTTTTTTTGTTTATACTTAAAAGAAACTGAAACCCGGGTGCGATACGCTACAACCTTTCCCTTCTCAATCTGCATATCCATCTTAGTCACTTCTCCAATCCGTAAATCCTTCAAATTCTTGCCTGTGGTTTCAATTGCATTTGTAGCGGCATCTTCCCAGGATTTCTTACTGACACCAACGATTTCTATAATCTTGTAAACACTGGCCATGATCAATCTCCTACATAGAGGTTATTATGGAAATGGGTATTGCGGCAACACCCTGTTGTGTATAAGGTATATCGATAAATAGTTAATATAACAGATTTTCAAAAAATTCCAATAACTCATTAGCTGTGAATTCCCTTGACTTGCAAACTATGAAATAGAATTAATTATAATAGAGTTCAGTGCAACATTTTTTAATAGAAATAACGTTGTGCTTCCTGTCACTTTTCAAATATGGAGGAATAAAATGAAAACTCTTTTTTACCGACCACACACTCTTCTATTCGCTGCAGCTTTGCTTTTTTTACTCCCAGGCACATCTCTTGCGGAAAAAACATTTGGCGGCCTCACCTTTATTGGTGACAGGCAGGATATCTGCATTGAAATCGCCGGAGAATGTTCCACAGAAGACATCAGCTTCGAACTTGCCACCTGTGATACCAACAACTCAGAAAAAGAAAAATTCAAAGATAGATTGCCCTTCACCATTCTTGTTCCCATAGGAACTCATGAAATAGTTATCAAAAAGAATGGAAAAGAGCTGATCGATGACGTGATCACCATCACCCCTGAAAAGGTTCGCGAATACAAGCTTCCCTGATTCGAAACAAAGCAACGCTATCTTCTATTTATGGTATTTTTCGCCGGCCTTTATAGTATATGCCCGATATAACTGTTCAAGAAGGAACAGACGCACCATATCATGAGTGAAGGTCATACGGGAAAGTGACAAAAGGAAATCCGCCTGATCAAGAACGGCCTGACTGTGCCCTGTAGGGCCACCTATGAGAAAAGATACCTGTTTACGGCCTGTCAGCTCCCAACGGGAAACAAGATCAGCTAATTCCTCAGAACTGACCTGTTTACCACTGGAGTCAAGAACCACCTTCACGGTAGCTGCCGGTAAGGCAGCAAGCAGAACACGCCCTTCCTCCTGCCGGTCCTGTGCTTCTGTCCAGCCTTTCTTCCTTTTCACTTTCAGGGTCGTCAAATTGTGGCTGGTATAGTGCTTCAGCCTGCCACTATACTCTTTAATGCCCTGTTCTATATAGGAATCTTTTGTTTTCCCAAGGAAGAAAAGTTCAATCTTCATCGACCTAACAGTGAATGACTGCCTGCTTATCC
>JAYEOK010000130.1:0-3452 GCA_034722915.1 Thermodesulfobacteriota bacterium
TATAAAATGGTGAGTGATTGAAAACGATGTACTGAATTCATGCATTTGGTTGGTAACAGAAACAAAACTCTCACCATTTTCTATATATAATTATCCTTGTAAAGAAACTAGCAACATTAATTTCTGTAAAGGGAGGATGATTATGGTAGAAAATCAAGACATCCATAGTGCCATATTGGCTATCATGGAATCTATGAGACTGCAAGGGACGTCGCCGGGCAGGCTCAAAAATTTCCAAAACGCATACAATGTATTCGAGCGGTATTTGTCGGATAATAGCATTTCCAGGATAGATGAAAACATCTGCCTGGAATACGTGTACGCCAAAACTGGTCAGCGCTTTGAGCGCTTCGAGTGTGTCACATCAAATACCAGGGTCGACTATCGTATGCGACCATTGCTGCTATTGCTGCGTTATCTGCAAGATGGACAATTTCATTCTGATGTTAGGAAGACGAAACCGCCCTTTGTCTGCCCTGCATGTTTCAAGTCAGAATATGAAGCCTTCTGTGAAGAGCTGGTTTATCACGAATACAGTAAAGCAACGATAGAATCGAATACCCGAAAAGTGCAGTTTTTAATAATGTTCATGGCAACGCATGGAGTTACATCGTTATCAGATGTTACCATCCTGCATATTGAAAATTATTTAAAAACTATAGAAAACAAAGCTGTCAAGTACGTTGGCGTTTTCTTGTACGTTTTTAGAAAATTTTTCTCATTTCTGTATGAACGAGGATATATTGTAGACGATTTGGCCCCCAAACTCCCCAAAGTCCGCAATCCCCGAAATGCTTCAATCCCACATGTCTGGTCAAAAGACGATATCAAAAAGCTGCTCTGTGCAATAGACCGTGCCGACCCTAAAGGTAAGCGAGACTACGCAATCCTTCTGATTGCTATTCGGTTGGGTCTCAGGATGGGGGACATCAGGAGCCTCAAGAAATCCTCGATAGACTGGAATCGGAAAACAATAAATCTAACAATCACTAAAACCAGCCAACCAATTGAATTGCCGTTATTAAAAGATATCGGCTGGGCCATCATAGATTATCTGCAAAATGGTCGTCCCGCCACAAACAGCAAATGTCTATTTGTGAGGCACAGAGCACCTTTCAACGCATTTGGAGATCGCAACGGCTTCAACAAAGAGCTACATCGATATATGCTAAAAGCCGGTCTGAACGTGCCTGGAGGTCAGCGGCACGGGATGCACTCATTGAGAAGCACATTAGCAGGGAACATGCTTGAAATAAAATCACCGCTGCCCATCATTTCGGAAGTGCTGGGACATCAATCTGTCAACACTACAAGCATATACCTTAAGGTAGACATTGAAGGGCTGCGCAAATGCGCCCTTGATCCGGAGGAGGTGTTTGCAAATGAAAACAGTCTATGAATGGAAAAGTGGGATTGCAGAAGCTGCTCAGAACTACATTTCACTCAAGCGGCAAACCGGAATGAAATTTGAGATCCAAGAACGTTACCTGCGTCACTTCGATACATTTTATTACAGGAATGGCTTTGAAGGAAGCACTCTGACAAAAGACATCGTTAACGATTTTATCTATGACCCCAATGAACGTCCAGTGACACACCACAACAAGGAAGTGCTGATGCGAGACTTTGCAATATATCTGGCTGACAGAGGTCACCATGCATATGTGGCGAAAGTCAAAACAAAGCTTCCACGCTGCAAATTTATTCCCCATATTTTGACGGATGACGAAACCCGCCGTATGTTCAAAGCCATAGACAATTATCCGCAGACGCAGAGGTCTTACAGGAATGCGGTTGATCCAGTGCTGTTCAGATTTTTGTATGGCACAGGCGTACGGATTTCCGAGGCGCTGAACCTCGTGCTCAATGACGTAAACATAGGATCCGGGATTGCCACAATCCGCGCTGCAAAAAACATGAAGGATCGATTGATCCCTATGGCTGATAGTCTGACAAAACGTATTAACATTTTAATGAATGGTTTTCATCGGTACAGTGATAGCAAAATGTGGCTTTTCCCAAGTTGCCACAATGGGACCATGGGGCAAATGGACAAGAGCACAGCATATAATCATTTCAGAGATTATTTGCTTATGGCCGACATCCCCCATACAGCTGTAGGCCCTAGAATCCACAGTCTCCGCCACGGATTTGCCGTCAAATGCCTTAAAAAGTGGGTTCTGGATGAAAACGATCTAACTGTCTTGTTGCCATACCTGTCTGCCTACATGGGGCATTCGGATTTCCGCGCCACTCAATATTATCTGCGATTGACATCCGATCTGTATCCTACGATCGTGCGGCGGGTTGAAGCAGAATTCGGATATGTTATACCGGAAGGAGGGATCATCTATGATGAAGGCTGATTTCCCGTATTTCCTCACCAAGTTCCTCGTTAATTATCTGCACGGCGAAAAGAATTGCAGCCGGCACACTATTCAGTCATACTCCGTAACTTTTAAACTGCTGCTTTCCTACTTAGAACAGACCAAAAAGATCTCTCCTGAGCGCTTGTCCATGGAGGATTTGACCCATGACACGATCGTTGATTTTTTGAACTGGATCGAATCCACACGGAACTGTACTATATCGACTAGAAACCAGCGGTTAGTGGCCATTCATTCATTCGTCAGGTTTGTGCAAAAGCAGTTTCCCGAAAATGTGTTTGAGTTTCAGAAGATACTGAACATTCCTGACAAAAAATGTGTAAAAACAGTTGTACCGTTCCTGTCTGGTGAAGAAATGAAAATACTGTTGTCGATGCCTGACCCCTCAATCAGCAAAGGGCTTCGGGATATGGTATTAATGTCCGTATTGTACGACAGTGCTGCAAGAGTCCAGGAGATCATTGATTTGAAAGTTAAGGATTTACGCCTGGATAAGCTTGCTGTGATCACATTGCATAGTAAAGGTCGAAAGTCTCGCTATGTTCCAATCACGGAGAAATCAAAAAATCTGCTGGAATCACATTTACGATACAGTTCGAGTAACAAGGGAGTCAGCAGAGGCGAGCAGTATGTGTTTTTGAACCAGAGAAAACAGCAACTTACACGCTGGGGCATCTCTTACATTATTAATAAGTATGTCAGTTTGGCAACCTTATGCGATGGATTCAACGTGCGTTTTGCCATCACGCCACATGTGTTCCGGCATAGTAAAAGCGTTCATTTACTTCAATCCGGTGTTAACCTTATCTACATCAGGGATTTCCTTGGGCACAGCGACTGCAGCACCACACAAATTTACGCCAAAGCAGATACAGAGACGAGGAGAAAAGCGTTAGAGGCGGCATATGTTGATATCCTGCCGACAACTGAGCTCCCAGATTGGTCAGATGACAAAAACCTCATGGATTTCCTAGTTTCGCTTGGCCGACAATAATGAAATGGTGAGAGAATTGACGAGCAATCGGCTGGTTTTGCGGGTTTGCTGTCTTCTCTCACCATTTTAGA
>JAYEOK010000131.1:0-13921 GCA_034722915.1 Thermodesulfobacteriota bacterium
TAATTGAGCGTAGTAACCTGTCTGCAACTCGATTTGCTGTTACAGGGTTATGTTTGGCGATGAACTCTCGTAAGCGAACGAGGTCATGAAGGGCAGCACGGGAAAATTGCAACTTCACAGGGGTGGATCCAACTCAGCTTCGCTGCCCCAACTGGCGAGCCAGGCCATCACCTCATCCCCGTCAACTATTCTACCACTTTCAATATCCTCAATAGCCTCTAAGGTCTCTTCCCTGCGTCGAGACAACTCCTTTTCCTGCTCCACATATTGGCTCATGAGCATACGCATTGCATTACTCAAACTCAAATGACGTGCTTCCGCTGCAGCTTCAAAATCCTGTTTCAAGTTTTCAGGGATACGGGCTCTAATGACTGCTGTTTTCATAACAAACCTCCTTTGTTCTACAAAGTAGAACGTAAGTAAACAAAAGACAAGAAGAAAGGTTGTTTGTTGTTTTGGGAATCGTGTTACAGCTCTTACCTTCACTTTCATTTCCTATAAAAACATCTCCCTAGGCAATATCGCCAATTTAGGAAAAACAGCAAGTAAAAGACTGTTCCTGTTCTTTACACTGGTGCTAAATTATATCTTAGGGCTCAGTATGACAGGTTCTTAGTAAGGCATCCATCAGTATGAGCTTATTGCTATCAGGAAAAAACAATCTTGCCAAAAGTTTCCAAAAGGGCATAATCCGACCAGTGTTCATATATTTATCCAAATTTCCCACCTGCCATCCTGCCGACATCAGACAGACAAAACACCTAAAAACAACACGATACGACACAGTGACCACATACTCATACCACTTTTTTTCAAGCACGCCTGAAGCAAAATGATGATTTTTGAAAAAAAAAATGCTAGGTTTCCAAAATTAGTCATACAGACTGAAATACATTCGCTTATTCTATAACTTCGTACAAATAATACTGTGACACAAAACAACTCTTCCTCAAAAAAACTCCTGGGCGTACTCATTGGAGGTTCCGGTCTTATTGGCGGTACCCTGGCCCATTATTTTAAGACCAAAACCCCTGACACCATCGAATTGCGTGCCCCAAGCAGCAAAAAACTCTCCATCAGGAATGCTGTCGATATTAAAGATTACCTGAAACGTTTACAGCCTGATTTTGTAATCAATACAGCCATAGCCAATATCGGATCAGACTCCCAACTGGCCCTTGAAGTGAATTATATAGGCGCCCTGAATCTCGCCAGGGCAACCGCAGCTCTCAAAATCCCTTATATTCACATCAGCTCTGCAGCCACTTTACCAAACGGCAAAAATCTTACCGAAGAGGAATATCTCAGCATCGAGCCAAAACTTAACAATTATGCAAAATCAAAGCTAATGGCTGAGGCAACTTTGAAGCATATGCACCGAACCGCAGGCCTTGATTACACCTGTGTCCGGCTGGCCATTGTATACGGAGAACATGATCACAAAACTCAAGGGTTCCATCGCCTCTTCTTTTCCATTGCTGATGAGTCCATGCCTGTTATTTTTACCAAGAAAAAAGTCATGCACTCCTATTCCAATGCCAACAAATTTCCATACTTTATCCATCATGTTCTCCAGAACCGGGAGGAATTCAATGGGGAAACCTATCACTTTGTTGACAAGAATCCGGTGGAACTTGCAGACCTCATCCTCACCATTCGCTCCTATCTGGAGCTAAAAAGCCCCAGAGAAATTTACGTTCCATATTCCATGGCAATCTTTGGAAAAAAAATGCTGGAAGTCCTTCTAAAAGGTCTTTCCCGCATCGGAATTAATGGCGGACTCCCTGCTGAGCTCATGTTTCTTGAAAGTTTCTACAAAACTCAAACTTTATCTGCAGAAAAACTGCACAACTCAAGCTTCATTGATCCCAATCCCTCAGAAACTATTTACACCAAACTTCCAAAGCTGGTTGTCTACTATCTCTCCCGCTGGACGCATGAAAACATGATTTCCACCTTTAATGAAGAAGTTCTCGGCCCGGACACCATGTCGCATGATTTTGACCTGTCCCCTGAAGAGCTGCTGGAGAGCGTCCACCAGGATTCCACGAAGCCATTCACAGATATCATCATCCCTTGATGGTTTCGTAAAAAAAATCCCATTCTTTCCCCCTTTATAGTTTTGTACTCTTTGCAAACTTTACTAAACATGGCATAGTGTAAAATTCTTTAAAATATGATCAATTTGCTCCATTGAGTCACCCTGAAAATATCATGAAATGTTGGAAAACATTAGCACAAAACAAATCATTTCCTTTTAGAGAAACAGGTTACCACATGAATCATTGCAGAAAAGCAAACCATCGTTCAAAGATTCCTCAGCAAGAGCACAGTTCAAGAAGCCTCTTACTGGTTCTTGTCCTCTCTCTCAGCCTTATTTTTCCAACTCTTGCTGCAGCTATTGAGCAGAACACCACCTATCTTCCACTCAAAATCAACAGTCCCGGCAATCAGGCAACTCTCTCTAAACAGGCTGACAGCGCGCTTGCCAGTGCGCTCTTCCCTTCCTCTTTTTCCATGATGAATCGAACAGAAGCTAAAAGACGTATTGATTATTCAGGAAGTTGGCCACCAGCCCAAAATGAACTCCACAAAATCGCAACAGCAACCGGTCTTGATTATGTTGCCGCAGGCAGTCTTACTGTCAACGGTGACCAGATCGATATTGAGTACAAAGTCTATGACTTCCTTTCTCCCGCCTCTCCCAAGTATTACAAGCGTCACGGGGAGTCCATTGAGAATCTTGCAGGCACCCTGTCGGAAGTTGTAAGAGATGTCATTTCCTACACTGAACGAGCCTATATCATTTCATCGATTACCCCCAGCGGCAATGCAAGAATTGATTCAGGCGCTATTTCACGAAAAATCAAAACCAAGGCAGGTGATTTCTACAATCCGACATCACTGCGGGATGACCTGAAAGCTGTTTTTAAAATGGGCTATTTTGCAGATGTCCGTATTGAAATGGAAGAGAGCGAAACCGGAAAGATTATCACCTTTCAGGTAACGGAAAAACCGATTCTCCAAAGTATCGAATACTCTGGCCTTGATGTCTTTTCAGAAAAAGAAGTGAGGGAAGTCGCTAACATCAGGACGGGCAGCATAGAAAATTCAAAACAGATCAATAACAGTGAAGCTGCAATTAAGGAGATGTACAAAGCAAAAGGATATCACAATACCACGGTTACGGCACAAATCAGTTACCCTGACGAGGAGCATGCAGAACTGCACTATGTGATAGTTGAAGGCGAAAAAAATTATATCAAGGAAATCAAATTTATCGGCAACAAAAATTTTGACAGTGATGACCTTGAAGATATAATTGAGTCCAAGAAGAAAGACTGGCTCTCCTGGATCACCGAATCCGGATTGATGAAACAACAGATGCTTACCCAGGATGTTGCAAGAATTGGCTCTTTCTATAACAATCAAGGATTTCTCGAGGTTAAGGTCGGTGATCCACAGATCGAGCAGGATGGTGACTGGCTCTATATCACTTTCACCATTGACGAAGGGCCACGTTATCGAGTGGGTACCGTCTCTTTTGCAGGTGACCTGATCGAGGACAAACCGCTACTGCGTAGTCTCCTCACTATTCAGAACGAAAAATTTATCAATCGCCAGGTTCTTCGTGAAGACATTCTGAGACTCACAGATTTTTACTCTGAAAACGGATTTGCCTTTTCCGATATCCGTCCCCAAATGAATAGATCGGACACTGGTGCCCGTGTGGATGTCGTGATTAATATTGACAAGGGTGACCTGGTCTATATTCAACGTATTGCCATCAAGGGCAACAGCAGAACCCGCGATAATGTAATAAGGCGTGAACTCAAAATTGCAGAGGGTGGGATTTTCAACTCTAAAGCTCTGCGAGTCTCCACACAACGTCTGCAACGGCTGGACTTTTTTGAAGAAGTCAATATTGTCCCGGAACCTGCAATGGATCCATCGAAAATGAACGTCACGGTGAATATAAAAGAAAAAAGTACCGGCCAGTTCAGTATTGGTGCAGGCTACAGTTCAGTCGATTCCGTCATGCTCATGGGTGAAATTTCTGAAAGCAACTTTCTAGGTCGTGGCGACAGGCTCTCTTTTGCTGCAAACCTCAGCGGTAATGCAAACCGCTTCAATCTGGGATATACCGATCCGCACTTTCGGGATTCCAAACTCTCTACAGGGATTGATCTTTTTAACTGGTTCCGCGAATATGACGACTATGACAAAGATTCCAAAGGTGGTGCCATTCGTTTGGGCTATCCGATCTTTAAAAAATGGCGCGGCTATGGAAGTTACAGTTATACCGACACTAAATTGTCCGATGTTTCTCCATTCGCCTCCCAGATCATCCTCGATTCCATGGATATCAATGTCACCAGTGCTGTGAAATTTTCGCTGGTACGTGACACCCGTAACCGCATAAGCGCTGCCAGTTCAGGATCTGAAAACTCTGTCACAGTAAAATACGCAGGCGGTGCTTTGGGTGGTGACGCCGAATTCACAAAACTCGAGGCCTTTTCCAGCTGGTATTTCCCTCTGCCCTGGACCACGGTCTTCCATTTCAAGGTGGCCGCCGGTCAGGCCTGGGAAAACAAGACCGGTAAGCTGCCTGTCTACGAACGCTTTTACCTTGGTGGTATCAATACTATCCGTGGTTTTGAGTATGCCTATGCAAGTCCCATTGATCCTCTAACCGGTGACCGCATTGGTGGTAATAAGATGTGGTACACCAATATCGAATACGTCTTCCCGCTTCTGCCTGCCGCCGGGCTTCGGGGTGTCGTTTTTTTTGATGCAGGTGAGGTTTATGCCGATGATGAAGACTGGAATATCGACAGCTATAACAAAGCCACAGGTGTAGAGATCCGCTGGATGTCACCCATGGGACCTCTTCGTCTGGTCTGGGGTTACAACCTCGATCCTACAGAGGATGAAGATACAACTGTATGGGACTTCTCCATTGGTGGCTCTTTCTGATACCATCATCACTTCAATATATTTTTTTTACTGCCGGCTGCATGCATTCCATGCAGCCTGCAGTTTTTTGACCCATGCGCACTCCTTTTTCATCAACCCTGATTCAAGCCGGAACCTCCCGAAGTCTTGCTGCACTCCGTGGTAGCTCAAAGGCACTTCTTGCTGCCCTGCAGGCAGAATCACAACCCTGTTGCTGCATTGTACCGGATGAGGATATGGTGCCTCAAATTGAAGAGGATCTGAAACTCTTCACCAGGCTTCCGGTCTTCACCTATCCCGGATACGAGATTCCACCCTACACCCCACTCTCACCGGATCCGCTGACCACTGCAGCCAGACTTTCCACCCTGTACAGACTCAGAGAAACCGCTAACTCTTTTGTTCTGGTGGTCTCGGCAGAGGCTCTGATGCGTCGTACTCTGCCCGGAAAAATTCTTTTTGACAATGCTGAGCTCCTGCTTGCAGGTGAAGAATGTGACCGGGACGAACTGCTGCAAAAACTCATTGACCTTGGGTATGAACAGGTAAATTTAGTACAGAGTGTTGGTGAATATTCAATTCGTGGTGGAATTTTGGATATCTTCCTACCCTCTTTCCTTGCCGGAAAAACCCTTCACAGCAGCCCGCTGCGACTTGACTTTTTTGGCGATACCGTTGAATCCCTTCGCGGTTTCAACCCCATAAGTCAACGCTCGATCACAGATATTGAGGAGGCTATAATTCTACCGGCCAGTGATATCTGCTATCCAGCTGTTTCAACGCCTCAAATGAAACAAATTCTGAGCAATTTTGATGAGCATGACCAACAACTCGCCTGGGACGATGACCAGAGCCAAAAACTTCGGACTCAAATCGCAGAAGGCTTACGTTTTCCAGGCATGGAATTTTTCCTGCCCATTTTTTATCCGGGTAAAAATCAGTTGGGAAACCTGTTTGAATTTCTTCCTCAAAACACCTGCCTGATTCACTTTGCACCTGAAATGGAAGATCAGGCGCGTGAAATGGTTCAGGAACGCATTGACAATAATTTTGAGGAGGCACAGAGTCTCCAGACTCCTGCACTTGTGCCGGAACAGATATTTCTTCCCTCAAAAGAAAGTAAACAGAGGATGGCTCCTTTTGCCTCCATTCTCTGCTCCTCTTACAGAGAGCGGGAACAAGTTCACACGCTTACTGCCACAAATCATCAGGTTCTGAAGCAGGATATAAGCCTGCGACGCAAGGAACGGGGCTTGATCCCACCTCTTTCTGATCAGATTCGTGTGTGGCAAAACCAAGGCGATCAGGTCATTCTCTGCTGCAGGTCACTGCGTCAGACAAAAACCCTTGCTGAGCTGCTTGAAAAACACCAGCACACAATCGAACTCCTAGAAAGCCCAATCAGCCTTGAGGCTCTTGTACAATCAGCAAGCCCTGACATTCTCTACCTCTGTGACCAGCCCCTCAGCGCTGGATTTTCACTGAGTAATCCGGGAATCCACTTCCTTTCTGAAAGCGAACTTTTCGGAGAGATGCGCATTGGCAACCGAAAAAAAACAAAGGAAAAACCTGGCGAGCCCATCCGTTTTGCCGAACTCCACGACAATGATGTAGTTGTACACCGTGACCACGGACTTGGCCGTTATCTTGGCATGGCAACACTTAGCATGCAGGGAGTTGTCAATGATTACATGCTCCTTGAGTATCGTGATGGCGACAAACTCTACCTGCCTGTTGACAGGCTCAACCTTATCAGCCGCTATGAGGGTCTTTCAGACAGGGAACCCCGCATCGACAAGCTTGGCACCCAGTCATGGCGTGCCGCCAAGGCCAAAGTTAAAGAAGAGGTGTGGAAAGTTGCCCAGGAACTTCTTGAAATCTATGCCAGACGAGAGATGAGGGAAGGCAGACGTTTCTCAGCACCAGGTGAGCTTTTCCACGAACTGGAAGAATCCTTTCCCTTTGATGAAACCATTGGCCAGGACAAAGCCATAACCGACGTTATTGATGACCTCACGTCGGAGAAACCCATGGATCGCCTGGTTTGTGGCGATGTCGGCTACGGAAAGACAGAAGTCGCAGTGCGTGCAGCCTTCAAAGTTGTGGAGGATGGCTTGCAGGTTGCAATCCTGGTGCCGACCACGGTCCTTGCGGAACAGCATGTAAAAACCTTCAAAGAACGAATGCAGGGATTTCCGGTCATCGTTGATTGTATCAACCGCTTTCGTACTCCTGCTGAACAAAAACGAATCATCAAAGATCTGACTGCCGGAAAGATAGATATCATCATAGGCACCCATCGCCTGCTCTCTAAAGATATCAGCTACCGCGAACTTGGCCTGCTCATCATTGATGAAGAACACCGCTTTGGAGTGAGTCACAAAGAAAAAATCAAACGGATAAAGTCTGAGGTGGATATCCTCACCCTTACCGCAACTCCCATTCCCCGAACCCTGCAGATGTCACTGCTCTCTATTCGGGATCTTTCCGTCATCTCAAGCCCGCCAGAGCACAGAAGACCCGTCAAAACCTTTGTTGCCCGCTACGATGACCTTGTGATCAAAGAGGCGGTATTAAAAGAAATGCGACGGGGTGGTCAGGTCTTTTTCGTCCACAACAGGGTCAAATCCATCTATCGCATGGCTTCCACTGTGCAGGAACTGGTTCCTGAGGCACGAATTGCAGTGGCCCATGGCCAGATGGGTGGTAAGGAACTGGAAGAGATCATGGTAAGATTCGTCAATCGTGAAATTGACGTCCTGCTCTGTACCACAATCATTGAATCAGGTCTTGATATACCATCTGCCAATACAATTATCATTAACCGTGCCGACAGGCTTGGACTTGCCGAAATCTATCAGTTGCGTGGCCGTGTGGGCAGATCCTCAGCCCAGGCCTTTGCCTATCTCCTGGTTCCATCCCTTGACAGCCTGAGCAAAGATTCCAAGGATCGATTACGTGCACTCATGGAATGTAATGAACTTGGCGGCGGTTTCAAGCTTGCCATGAGTGATCTGCAGATCCGTGGTGGCGGCAACCTGCTTGGTGTCTCACAATCCGGACATATTGCTGCAATCGGCTATGATCTCTACCTTGATCTGCTGCAGCAGACTGTGGCTGACATGAAAGCACGGGCAGCCTCCGGCGGGACAGAGACCGTACCCGCTGATCAGCCCGAAGCGGAAATCAATCTCCAGATCTCTGCCTATATTCCTGAAGATTTTATCCCGGATATCAGCCAGCGCTATATTGCCTATCGCCGCATATCTGCCCTTTCCACAGCTGATGCAGAACTCTATGACGATCTGCTTGAGGAACTTGCTGATCGCTACGGTAAGATACCGGAGGAAACCAGAAACCTCTTTAAAATCGTTGCTCTAAAAAAAGAACTCGCTGTTCTTGGTGTCAGCAAACTTGAAAAAGGAAAAGATACTTTTGTATTCTCATTTACCGACAACACCCCACTCGACCCAGCCCGGCTCCTCGAATACCTGCAAAGAGGAAGCAAAAAACGAAAAGGAGCAGCCCGGCGTCTCACACCTGACGGAAGACTGATTATTCCTGCCGGCATTGACTCACAGGAGCAACTGTTTAATGTGTTGCAAAAAATATTAGTTGAACTGGGCAGCCTGAAGAACTGACCACAAAATGGAAAGCACATGACGCAGACACAAATTAAACCGGACTTTTCCTGGTCTGAAATTGATACTATCCTCCTTGACATGGATGGTACTTTGCTTGACAAATATTTTGATGATCATTTCTGGGAAGAATATGTCCCGAAAATTTTCGCCGAAACCAATGAACTCTCTGAACAAGAGGCACGAAAAATACTTTTGCAACGCTACCAGAGCGTGGAAAACACCCTCCAATGGACAGATCTTGATTACTGGTCTGCACAGCTTGGCCTTGATATTCCAGAGTTAAAATGCAAGGTTGACCACCTGATCCAGGTGCACCCGTATGTCGTTGATTTTCTGAAATATGCAAAAAGCATCAATAAAGATGTACATCTAGTTACCAATGCCCATTCCAAGACTCTGGAAATTAAACTGCGAAAGACTGCATTAGGATCACACTTTGATCGTATTGTGTGTGCCGAAGAAATCGGTTTTGCCAAGGAACAGCCCGAATTCTGGGAAAAACTTGAAACGCTTCTCCAGTTTGATAAAAATCGCAGCCTTCTTGCTGATGACACGGCCAAGGTTCTCCATTCCGCCAGTCAATACGGCATGGGTTTTCTTGTATTTGTGGCTCGTCCCAGTTCACGGATTCCCGTAAAATATTCACCGGACTTTCCGTCCATTGTCTATTTTAATGAGCTTATCCGCTGAAAAAAACGCATATCAAGGTTCTTTTTTTTATGGTACAAAGCACCTTATAATAAAATTTTTTAATCATATAGTATTGTTCATTTCTATTGGACCCACTCACATCCATAACAGGAGTTTTTCATGACACTTTCTTCCTATGCAGCAAAAGATCTCTTTCAGTGGTTTACAAACAAAGAGGACGTGCTGGTTCTCGATGTTCGAAATGATAAAGACTTCAAACGATTTCAGGTAGAATCGCCATACCCTTTCGACATGATCAATGTCTCGTATTATGACTTTATGGAAATTGAAGAAGAGTGTGTGGCAAAGGTTCCCAAGGGGCGTGCCATTCGAATTGTCTGTGCCAAAGAAGGGTCAGCAAAATATGTAGGGGAGATATTAGTAAAACATGGTTTTGACGATGTTCGCTATCTCACCGGCGGCATCAAAACATGGGGAAACCTGCTGGTACCGAAACTGGTACGGGAGGAAGATGACTATCGCCTGTACCAGTTCATTCGTCCCGGCAAAGCCTCATGCAGCTACGGCCTCTGTTCCGGTGACGAAATGATGGTCTTTGATCCAAGTCGAAATGTTGAATTTTATCTCGATTTTGCCAAAAGTTGCAATTGTAAAATCATTAAAACTTTTGAAACCCACCTTCAAGCTGATTACATTTCCGGTTCACGCATGATTGCCGAGCAGACAGGAGCAGAATTCTGGGGAAACGACGGAGATTTCAAAGGTACAAAAGCCGGCCACACTGCACTCACTGATGGTGAAAAACATTGTTTCAGCAAAGGTGGCCCAGAGGTCACGGTGATGTTCACCCCTGGACATACTCCCGGCTCCACAAGTTTCATCGTCAACAGCACCTATATGATTTCAGGGGACATGGTTCTCATAGAATCCCTTGGCCGTCCAGATCTTGGAGGCAAGGCTGTAGACTGGGCAGTCCTGCTGTATAACTCTATGTTGAAAATCAAACAACTGGATGCTGATCTCCTCGTCCTTCCAGGGCATTATATGGATTGGAACGAGGCAACGGATGAGCTCATCTTCTGCCTGGACCTCGGTCATATCAAAGAACGGAACAAAGATGTTTATGCCATCTCCACCAAGGAAGACTTTATCATGTATATTCAGGACAATATGAGAAAACAGCCTGATGAATATGCTCTCATCCGTCTGGCCAATGCCAACCTGGAACAGTATGATCCTGATAAAGAAGAAGAACTGGATTTAGGCAAGAATGAATGTGCCGCAACTGCCTATGCAAAGGCCCAGAAAGAAGCCGCAGAATAATCCTTACGAACCATCAACAGACAGGAAAGAGGATGGTATCAGTTGCTATTCTCTTTCCTCGTCCGCATAATCTCTTGTTCTTCGGCTAACTTCTCTGGTGCTGATTTCCCCGTTCGATGCAAGAAGAATGGCGAGCCAGCGAGTATTGTCATTGCCTTCAAAAGCAATACGAACGGCCATGGTTAATGGAACTGACAACAGCATCCCAACAGGCCCCAACACCCACCCCCAGAAAGCCAAAGAAAGAAAAACCACCAGCACTGACAGTCCAACACCTTTTCCCATGACCCGCGGCTCTACAATACTTCCGATTACAATGTTTACACACAGATAAATTCCACCGGTAACAAGGGCCGCCCCCCCGCCAAGTTGAACAAGGGAAAGCAGCAGGGCAGGAATTGCAGCAATGATAGACCCGATGTTAGGGATAAAGTTGAAGAAAAAAGCGACAACGCCCCACATGATCGCATAGTCAAGGCCCTGTAAGGAAAGTGCGGAGCCCACAATGACCCCGGTGAACAGGCTGGTGAGTGTTTTAATACCCAGATAACGATTCACTCCTGCAGCAATCTCTCCATACTTTTCAATGGCAAGGGACTGGCTACCCTGTATGGCACGTAATTTATCGGGAAACCCTGCGGCTTCGGAAAGGATAAAAAAGAAAGTCAGAAAGATGACAAAGGTGTTGGTGAGCATACCGCCCAGACCATTCAAGGTATTGGCAGCCATTTTAAGAATTTTTCCAGGATTAAACGTGTCGGCAAGCATTCTACGGTCAATGGCCACGCCATGCTCATTCAGCCATTGCCACCAACCCGCGGTCTGTTCCTGTAAAGTCTGCTGATATTTTGGCACATTGCTGGAGAAATCTGTCATTGAAGAACCAATCAAAGTGACGAGTAAAATCCATACAGCCACAATCACACTAATTACAAGCAGCAGGCCAATAATTTCCGGCAATCCTTTTGTTTGCATCCAGAATACAGGTGGAGCACAGATAATAGCAAGAAAAACAGCAAGCAGAAAAGGAACAACCAGAGGTGCTGCAGCCTTCATACCAGCCACAACAATCACAAAAGCTGCCATATTAATGAGAGGACTGTTTCGAACAGAAAAAGATGTCATGGAATAAAAGTAATAGGCAAAAGAGAAAAAATAGCGTATTTTTTTGTCAGTTTTTTTAAACTTACACTCTGATATTACAGGTAGACCATGCAAAAAACAAAACTTTTTTCGCTTCTTTTCCTCACACTATTTTTACCCGGCTGTTTCTTCGGTACAGCAGAATACGAGGGCCTCAGATTCCCAAAAACAACTTCCTGTGAAATAGCATTTCAGGAACAAAGTATTCCGGGTGACTGCTCTGCCTTTGCTCATCTCCTGATGAACTCCAGAATGAATTCCTCCGGAAAAGACCTCAGTGATGCCATACTTCAAGAAGCTGAGGACAAAGGGGCTGATCTTGTTCTTATTGGAATGACGCGGGAAATGGTGAAAGAGGATCTGAAAACAAATCGCTTTGATTACTATGGCCCTGAATACGCCTATAATTTTAACAAAACCTGGCTGGGATGGAAATTTGGTTTCAAGGAATGGCATAATGCCAATGGTCTTGTCGGGCTGGATGCAGCCATCTGGGGAAATAGCGACATAAGCTTTAACAGCAGCCTGCTGATTCAGGCTGTATTTCTACGCTGCGGACAGGATAATTAGTGCCTTACTCCTCAAAAGCTGTCATAAAAAACAAGAAAACGAAAAAGGCTTTAAAGTTAGGAGGTTGAATATACAACCAAGGCACTTATGCCGGCTTACCGTTCATCACCGGTGTTAGTGCCTTACTCCTGAAAAGCTGTAATAAAAAACAAGAAAAACTGTATTCAAATTTAAATCAAAACGTTACAAGCATCCACAAGGCACTTATGCCGGCCTCACTTACCGTTTACCGGTGTTAGTGCCTTACTCCTCAAAAGCTGTCATTAAAAACAGGTAAGGAACGGGAATTAAATAACCTGAACATATTTCGCCGCAATTTTTTCGTCAGCGACACTTTAAAAAGCTTTGCATACTCCCTGTATGTAACGGTTTTTAAAGTATTGCTGGCGGAACAAAGGGCAAGAAAGATGTTCAGGTTATTTAATGTACGTTCCTAAGCACCCTAAAGAGCCAGGGTATAAACTCCGACTCCGAGCAAACGGAAAGTACTTTTAATATTTGTAAATTGAACATACTACCAAGGTACTTACACCCCACAAGGGGGTACTAAGGGCTCGGTAAAAAATAACTTGGACTTTCCAATTCGTAACTGCACCACATCTTCAGCCGATTTTATATATTCACAATCCTCACGTAGCCAGCTACGCTGCGGTTGTGAATATATAAAATCGACTGAACCTGTAGCACATTTATGACCGGAAAATGCCAAGTTATTTTTTACCGAACCCTAAGGTGAGTCCCGGCTTTCCCGTTCATCACCGGGGCTAAAAAAGCTCGGACTGTTTGTTTATCCATGCCGCAAGTTCATCAAAGGCAGCCTGCAAGTCCACCATACGGTCGCTCAATCTCTGAACTTTCCCATCACGCGCCAGATGTTCAAGCTCCAGAGCAAGATTTGAGATCCTCCAGGCAAAAACAGTCGCACTTGCCCCCTTCATACCATGACAAACTTCCCGTAAGGCCTCACTGTTGTCTGCTTTGATTCCCTCTCTCAGAGCAGCAATCCATTTCGGGCCGCTTTTCTGAAGTAAATGAGTGAGAAGTTCAGTAATGATTGCAAGGTTGCCGTTACAGTTATTCTTAAGGCGATCCAGATCAAGAACAACATCCGGCCGCTTATTCTTGTCAGCTTTCTTTGCATTCATTAACGATTATCCGATACTTTCATTTTGATAAAATTTCTAATTTCACAAAACCTGGCAGATTCTTTCCGCAAACAAAAGAGAAAACAAAAAATGGACAACTGTGTATGAAGACTCTCCCACATGCTTAGGGTGCATTCAAAAATAACTTCGTATTCTGAGGCGCAATATAAACATTTAGAAAAACGCTTTTCAATTATTTAATCCTCAACGTAGCTCGGCTACGCCTGCGTTTAAATAATCGAAAATCGTTTCCCTAAACATTCATCTTACACCTCATAATTACGAAGTTATTGTTGAATGAACCCTTAGGAACGGAGCGCAAATAACTTGAACATCTCGCATCTTGTCTTCAGGCCATTTTGGGCCGATCATCAATCACAAAGTCCTCAACGTAGCCCGCTACGCCTGCGGCTTTGTTCAATCAGATCGGTCAAACATGACCTAAATCCAAGCGCGATTTTGTTGAACTTATCGCCCTTCGGGCGGGTT
>JAYEOK010000132.1:0-13914 GCA_034722915.1 Thermodesulfobacteriota bacterium
TTGAACAAAAATTAATAGGAGTTTTTTTCGTATTCAAGGCGCGAGGCGGGAGCATAACGGGTTACGTGAGCAACGAGCAACACAGAAGACGGGAAAAAATATGCCCCGGAGGAAATGCCCTTGGGGTACATTAATTTGTTGAACTTATCGCCCTGCGGGCGGGTTTTAAAAAGAGAATGTCGAATGTCGAACAAGGAATATCGAATATCGATCGGAATAAAAAACAACGGATCAAGGGCTTTTCCCCTTCTGCGGTTCGACATTCCTCGGAGTCTGCGCTTACCTGTTCGATATTCGATATTCGTCCTTTAATGTTCGGTATTCATTTTTTAAGCTTCGTAAAAAATGAAAATTCCTATGCTATCAAGTTATTTATTATACGTTCCTTACTTCTGAAAAGCTGTCATAAAAAACAAGGAAATGGAAAGTTCTATTAAAGTTAAAACGTTGAACATACCAACAAGGCACTTATGCCGGCCTCACTTACCGTTTACCGGTGTTAGGCGGGTTTGAGACTATCCATGGCCGAACATACCCCGGATAAAACAGAGCAAGCTCCGTTATTAGAATTAAGCAAGCCACGGCTAAGCAACAAACAGCGGCAGCACAAAAAACGTCTTATAAGACTGGTCATTCTTGCCTGTCTCTGTCTTATTCCTCTTTTTATCTGGCTGGAACGATCTCTGCTCAATGTGGACATCAGCCTGCCCATTTCCAGTGATATTCTTATATTTGGGATAATCAACCTTAATGTCATCCTCGTACTTCTCACGCTTTTCCTGGTACTTCGCAACCTGGCAGAACTTTTTTTTGAAAGTCGTCAAAATGCACCTGGCTCTAAATTAAAGACCAAACTGGTCATCTCATTTATCTCACTCTCACTTATTCCCACTATTCTTCTGTTTTTCATCTCTATGCAGTTCGTTTCCACCAGTATGGACTACTGGTTTAATTCCAATATTGAGATTTCCCTGCGAAACTCACTGGATCTTGCTAAATCCTCTCTGCAGGAGACAGAAGAAGAAGTGGATATTTTAGGAAAAATTATTGAAAATAATATGAACCAGCTGCAGGATACAGATCCAAGCTCTGCAGATCTTGAGAGGAAACTAACCAGCCTCCTGAATACTTATAACACCAGAAATGTTCTCAGCTTGACCCTGATAACAGACCAACGAAATAAACTCTTTACCATTTCGTCCCCCCTGCTCAGCAGCTTGAAAATACCTGCTATTCCAATGGCGACACTCGACACTGTCCTGCAAAACCAACAGCGGAAAATTGTAAGTCAGGAGTCAGGCACTGGAGATCTGATTCGTCGTGTAAACAGTATTCACCAAAGCCTGTACCCTGAGAAAGAAACCTTTCTGGTCACTACCATGCTCATTAAAAAAGAAAAACTGGATCGGCTGAATTTTATTTCTAAGGGTATTGAAGATTATCGACAGTTAAATTACCTAAAAAAACCTTTTAAATTCTGGCTACTTATCGTTCTTCTTATTGTCACCCTGCTCATAATTTTTTCAGCCATCTGGTTTGGACTATACATTGCAAGAAGTATTACCGACCCACTCGAAAAGATAGCCTTAGCCACCAGGCGTGTTGCCGATGGTGATCTCAATTTTGTGCTGGAAAAAGAATCCAATGATGAAATGGGCCTGCTGGTGGACTCATTTAATACCATGACTTCCAATCTCAATTCCAGTAACGCCAAACTGGCAGATGCCCATCAGGCCCTGCAGCAAAGTACAACTGATGCAAACGAAAGAAGACGCTACACTGAAATTATTCTGCAAAATGTGGAAGCCGGTGTTATTTCACTGGACAGTAACGGGAGAATCACCACCATCAACCGCTTTGCAGAAAAGCTACTCAACATCGGAAAAAACTTTTTTATAAACCGCAAATACTCCCAGGTACTCCCCCCGGAACATACCGCCATCATCGACGGCTTCATCAGCGAACTGACGATTACCGGTAAACCTTCTGTTCGTCAGCACCTCAAACTTTCAGTGTTAAGAAAAAATTTCTCACTCCTTGTTACCTTTACCCGTCTTGAAAACGAAGAAAGAGAACCCTTAGGCTTTGTGCTGGTCTTTGATAACCTGACAGAACTCGAAAAAATGCAGCGCATGGCAGCCTGGCGTGAGGTTGCTCGCCGCATTGCTCACGAAATCAAAAACCCCCTTACCCCCATCCAGCTGTCTGCCCAAAGATTACGACGCCGCTATCCGGAAATTCTGGAAGAAGAGAATTCCATATTTGATCAATGTACGAATACCATCATCAAACAGGTGGATGAGATAAAGCTCCTTGTCAGTGAATTCTCCCAATTTGCCAGAATGCCCAAGATCAGTCTGGCGCCTGCAGATCTTATTGCAATGATACAGGAGACCCTTTTTCTCTACAAACAGGCGCATGGCAAGATTCGCTTCACAGTGGATGAAAAAAACAAAATTCCGGTATTTAATTTTGATATTGAACAGATGAAACGCTGCCTTATCAACCTCCTTGACAATGCAGTTGCAGTTTTGCCTGACGGCGGTATAGTCAACATAATACTAACCCTGGGAGATGAAGAGAAAAACGTTTTCCTCCAGGTCTGTGACTCTGGACCCGGTATAACAGAGGATGACAAACGCCGGCTTTTTGAGCCCTACTTTTCCACAAAAAAGACAGGGACCGGCCTTGGACTTGCCATTGTATCCACCATCATTGCAGATCACAATGGCTACATACGAGTGCAGGATAACAGCCCCCACGGCACCATATTTACCATTGAGTTACCATTAATTGGCAAGATACAGGCTAAAGACAAACAGGTAAGACTTTTCCATGGCTAAACACATTCTCATCATAGACGATGAAGCATCCATCCGGGAAACCCTTTCAGGAATTCTTGAGGATGAAGGTTTCACACCGGTCAGTGCCGCATCAGCAGAAGAAGGACTCACAATTCTTGATGAACAAAATATTGATCTGATACTCCTCGATATCTGGCTGGGCGACAATATGGACGGTTTAACTGCCCTTGAAAAAATCAAAGAAGTTTACTCCCTTCCTGTAATCATGATCTCTGGCCACGGTACCATTGAAACAGCAGTTCAGGCCACCCGAAAAGGTGCTTTTGACTTTGTTGAAAAACCCCTTTCCTACGATAAAATCATTCTTGCCATCAGCAATGGTCTCCGTTTTGCTCAGCTGGAAAAAGAAAACAAAATCCTGCGGGACAAAACCAGCAACGTCATTCGGATCACAGGAAAATCGAACATCATTAAAGATTTAAAAGAACAGATAGCACGGGTCGCGCCCACTGATGCCTGGGTGCTGATTCGGGGTGCCCATGGAACCGGCAAGGAACTGGTGGCACAATCCATCCACCGTCATTCGTTGATGGCAGATCGTCCCATGATTGAAGTAAATTGTGCCGCAATCCCGGATGAACTCATTGAATCCGAACTGTTCGGACATGAAAAAGGCTCTTTTACCGGAGCACACAGTTCAAAACGCGGTAAATTTGATCAGGCCGACGGCGGCATCCTCTTTCTCGATGAAATCGGTGACATGAGCCTGAAAACCCAGGCAAAAATCCTGCGTATTCTTCAGGAACAGACATTTGAACGCGTTGGCGGCCATAAAACCATATCTGTAAATGTCCGGGTTCTTGCTGCCACAAATAAAAATCTTGAGGAAGAAATTGAACGTGGAAATTTCCGTGCTGACCTGTTTTGGCGCCTCAATGTGGTCCCTATTACTGTCCCCGGTCTTTGTGAACGCTTGGAAGATATTCCAGCCCTGGTAGAGGATCTTATGCTGAGCCTTACCAGTCGTGGACTTGGTAACAAGAAATTTTCAAAAAGTGCGCTGCAGGCCATGGCTAAACATTCATGGCCTGGAAATGTACGGGAACTGAGAAATTTTGTGGAACGAATAGCTATCATGTGTCCATCTGAGACCATTACTGATAAGGATATCTCTCTTTTCCTTAATCCAACGGATCAGCTTCCCGCCACATCCCAACTTACAGGAGCTATCCTCCCCTATAAAGCTTCAAACTTTAAGGAAGCAAAAAAGGTTTTTGAAAAAGAATATCTGCAACAAAAACTCAACGAGAACAATGGCAACATTTCACAAACTGCCGAACAAGTTGGCATGGAGCGTAGCCATCTTCATAAAAAATTAAAATCATTAGAAATTACAAGCTAGGAGCTATACTATGGTCTTTCCTGAATATCGTCCCCGTCGTCTTCGTAAAAATGAATCTTTGCGAGCCTTGATTCGTGAGACACAGCTCTCACCTGCCCAACTTGTTTACCCTGTTTTTATCGCACCAGGAAAAAACAAAAGGGAAGAAATCTCGTCCATGCCCGGTGTCTTTCGACTGAGTGTGGATCAACTTGCAAAAGAGGCAAAAGAGTGCATGGATCTCGGGGTAAACTCCATGATTTTGTTTGGCCTGCCAGAGAAAAAAGATGCCATGGGAACCGGAGCCCATGCAAAAGATGGTATTATCCAGCGTGGCATTCGAGAACTGAAAAACAAAACTTCTGATCTCACAATCATCACCGATGTCTGTCTCTGCGAATACACTGACCACGGACATTGTGGATGCCTGATAGGGGACACGGTAGACAACGACGCGACCCTTGAAATACTTTCCAAAGTCGCCCTCTCCCATGCTCAAGCCGGTGCAGATATGGTTGCCCCCTCTGACATGATGGATGGCCGGGTGGCTGAAATACGAGCCACACTTGATGAGAACAACTTTCACATGATCCCCATCATGTCCTACGCCGTTAAATACGCCTCAGCTTTTTACGGACCGTTCAGAGAGGCCGCAGACTGTGCTCCACAATCGGGAGATAGAAAGAGCTATCAAATGGATCCGGCAAATGCAAGGGAAGCCCTGCGGGAAGCAACACTCGATGTGGATGAAGGTGCAGATATCCTCATGGTCAAACCTGCAGTTGCCTATCTTGACATCATCAGTCGCCTGAAAGATGAATTCGATCTTCCCATTGCGGCCTATCATGTGAGTGGTGAATATGCCATGATTAAAGCTGCAGCTGAAAAAGGATGGATCGATGGGGACAAAGTCATGGCTGAAACCCTGCTCTCCATTAAGCGGGCAGGTGCGGATATTATTTTGACCTATTTTGCCAAGGATATGGCCAGACTTCTGCAGAAATGAAAAAACATGACAAGTACCTCCCCACTTGTACTATTGGGGGGGGCACTTCACTGTTATATCTAACACCGGTAAACGGTAAGGTAAGCCGGTATAAGTACCTTGCAGATAGAGGCAACTTGTTGAGTACCAATCAACTTCTCAAGTTTCTTGTTTTTTATGACAGGAATTAACGAGTAAGGTACTAAACATTATTATATCTCCCGCTGGAGCGGAGGTAAAACAGGACTGATGGATTCGTAAAAAGGTCAAATTTGAGATGGCTAAGTAAAAGATATTATCAATACAGTAAATTACTCTAATTGTGGGTGGATTAGTTTGACTTGAGGGAAATATGTTCTGAATTTTTTTATATCTCTGGTGATTAGATCAAATGATGACACACTCGTATGTGCTCCTATAAAAAAATCTGGCAACGGTGCATTTTTTGTTCCCTTGTTTTTTCTGTATTTAAGGAATGTTTTTCCTGTCAGAAAAAGAGCCTCACGAGGTATTTCTAATACTTTTATGCTTAGTTGCTCGATAGCTTTTTCTAGTTCTTCAATTTTATTAAACCCTATTGAAACCTCAGCATAAACTATGGAATTTATATATAAAGTGTTAGTTTGGCTATAACGATCCAATATGCCTTCAGACCAGGCTGCCCAATTAGGATCATCTGTAAATAAGTCTAGCAATATGCATGAATCAATAAAAACACCATTCATTATCTTTCTCGTGTTAGATTAAGAATTTGATCCGTTGTCATTTTTACTGTTGCAATGCCACGAAGTTTTTTAAATTTATGTGTTACTTTTGGTTTTGTGGTTTTAACTATATAAAATCTTCCATTATCTTCTTGGAAATCTATCTCTGTTTCAGGGATAATACCCAATCTTTCTCTGATATTTCTGGGAATAGTAACCTGCCCTTTTGTTGTTACACGCATTTTGTCACCTCCGGGTAAGTAGCGATATTAGTAATACCACCATAGTAATACTTTTCTTTAGGCGCAAGACTTTAAAATGATATATTTTTTATGCTTGATGGATTCGTAAAAAGGTCAAATTTGAGATGGTTAAGTCAACACTACAATCACTCCTTACATCATGCTTTCCGGATCCACATCAATAGCTATCCTGATATCTCCTCTAGCCAAAACAGACTGTTTATCAAGGAGTTTTCTGCACACCTCATGCAGTGGAGTTGACGCCACCCCTTTTATCAAAACCTGCCAGCGGTAACGGTCACGAATTCTATCAATGGGCGCCGGAGCCGGGCCAAGAACTTCCACGGTTTTTGTTTTTGTCTGTGAACTACTGGCGCGACAAAGCTCTGCCACCTGACCGGCAATTGCCTGCACCTGCCCTTCGCTGCTTCCTGAAATTTTCAAATTAATCATTCGCAGATATGGCGGGAACATCGGATTTTGCCGAATCCCCATCTCCTTTTCGTAAAGCCCGCTATAATCATGGGCCTGAGCCAGCTGAATCGCATAATGTCCAGGTCGCAGGGTCTGAATAATCACTCGTCCTGGACTGTCTCCCCTGCCTGCTCTGCCGGTTACCTGTGATAAGAGTTGATAGGTTCTTTCAGCACCCCGAAAATCCGGCATATTGAGCCCGCCATCTGCCCAGATCACACCCACTAGAGTTACATGGGGAAAATCATGCCCTTTGGCAATCATCTGGGTACCGATGAGAATATCAATTTCCCGCTGGTGCATCTTTCTAAGAAGAGCCATAAATTTTCGTCTGTCTGCAGCAGTGTCAGAGTCAATACGGGCCACGCGAGCATCAGGAAAACTCTCTTTTATTTCCATCTCAATTCGTTCCGTGCCAAACCCCACAGGTGTCAACTTGTCAGATCGACACGTCCCGCACACAACATTTTCTCTAAGCGTATAGCCGCAGTAGTGACAAACCAGCTTAGCATTCTTTTTGTGATAGGTTAAAGAGACATGGCAGTGCATACACTTAACAGGTTCACCACAATCACGACAAAGGTAAATGGAAGAAAAACCACGGCGATTAAGAAGAAGGATAGATTGTTTTTTCTGCTCAAGATTACCCTGCAGCTCTTTTTTGAGTTTGAGGCCTATCGCCTCTCCTCTTTTCTTTTCTTTTTTCTCACGCAGATCAACAATACTCACTTTCGGGAGTGGCCGATCTGCCACCCTCCTGCTCATGGTGAGCAGTTGAAACTTACCATTTTGTCCACTGGCAAAACTTGTAATAGTGGGAGTACCCGAACCAAGGATAACCACAGCATTGTTGTAACGTGCGCGCAGAATAGCAAGATCCCTGCCATGATACCGTAAACCATCCTCCTGCTTGTAGGCGCTGTCATGTTCCTCATCCACCACAATGAGCCCGGGATCGTTCAAGGGTGCAAAAACTGCAGATCTGGCACCAATAACAATTTTCCCCTGACCACTCGCTGCAAGGCTCCATTGATCAAATCTCTCCCCTGGACTGAGTCCGGAATGAAGCAGCACTACCTGTTCGCCAAACCTTGACATAAAGTGGGCCTCCAGTTGCGTGGCAAGGGCAATTTCCGGCACTAGAATCAGTACATCCCGCCCCTGTTTCAACGTTTGCTCAGCTGCGCGCAGATAAACTTCTGTCTTGCCGCATCCTGTGACACCATGGAGCAGAAAGGTCGTAAATGTTTGTTGCTGCAAAGCAGGCAGGATCTCTGTCAGTACATTATCCTGTTCATCACTTAAAGTGTCCGGTTTTGGAAAATATGTCAGCGTTTCACCAAAAGGATTTCGGTAAATTCTTCGTTTTTCAGCAGAGACAAAATTTCTTTTTTCAAGTTCTTTGAGAGCCTTGGATGCTCCACTATAAGCCTTGCGAAGATCCCGGGCAGCAACAGCTTCCTGACCTTGCTCTTCGGCAAGCCTGCTTAGACAAACAAGTGTTCTCACCAGTGGCACGCTCAAACGTTTCCCGTTGACTTCCTGTTTGGCTGCGCCTTTGAGAGCCTTCCGTCCTTTCTCCCCTTCAATACATTTCGGCAAATCCATTGACGTCTTCCTGGAATAGCAGAGTTCCAGTTTTTCGCTGACCTTATCCCTATCTAAAACTTCAGCTATCTCAATCAATCCACTGTTTTTCCATTCTTTTAAAAGTTTTTTCCATTTGTTTTCCCCTAATGTCTGTTTAGTCAAAGCTGGATTCAGTTTCTTTTTTTCAAGCAAGGTACTAAACCAATCAGGTTCAGATGTGTCAGCTACAGGCCAGCAACCAAGCACTTCCATGCCTGTAGATGTCAGCCTCATCACTTTCCTGTTACGCAAAGTCAACCCACCCGGAAGTGCGGTTTTTACAACCTCGCCAATTGGATAGTGGTAATAATCGGCAATCCACCTGAAAAAGGGGACAAGATTTTCAGGAAACAGCGGTTTGTCATCCAGGAATCGACTCACGGGAAGTATCCTGTAACTGACATCCTCTTCAGGAAGTAAGCCAAGTACATACCCTGTTATCTTCTGGGCACCCATTCGCACGAGCACTCTTCTCCCAACAGGATCTCCTGTTATCTCGGGATCATAGGAGTACGAAAGGGTATGGAACAGGGGGGCCGCTACAGCCACCTCAATTCTGCTCATAACTTGACAACCTCTTTTTTTAAATGACAGATATTCAATTCCCGTGTACAAAACAGCAGCCGGATTTATACCATACTTCTTGTTTAACATCATTGTCTACCATGCAACTCAACTACCCAACAGACCTTCCCATTGTCTCCTATCGAGAATCTTTTCTCGAACTCTTACAAAATCATCAGGTGATTATTGTTTCAGGTGAAACCGGTTCAGGAAAAACCACTCAGCTGCCAAAATTCTGCCTTGAATATTTCCCCGATGAGTCTTTTTTCATTGGCTGCACCCAGCCAAGGCGTGTTGCTGCGACGTCTGTTACATCACGTGTTGCGACTGAGCTTGCCACACACAGAGATCTTGTTGCCTATAAGATTCGTTTTCACGATAAAACCAACAAAAACACCAGAATCAAATTTATGACTGACGGTGTACTCCTTGCTGAAACACGAAAGGATCCGCTTCTCAAAAAATATGGCGTTATCATCATTGATGAAGCACATGAACGAAGCCTGAACATCGACTTTCTTCTTGGCTATCTGAAGAATCTTCTCCCCAGGCGTCCAGATCTCAAACTGATCATCACATCAGCCACCATTGATACTGACATTTTCTCAAAGCATTTCAACGATGCACCAATCCTCTCTGTTGAAGGACGCAGTTTTCCTGTTGAAGTCCGCTATCAGGAACCTGTTGCTGACAAAGAAAAAGAGGAAAGCTCCTATGTGGATCAATGCGTACAAACCTTGCAGGATCTACAGCACAGAGAGCCCCCCGAAGATACCCTGATCTTTCTTCCCACGGAAAAAGATATCCGTGAATGCTGCGCGCTTCTTGAAAAAAAGCTGTCAGGAAACCTGATTCTTCCAATGTTTGGACGCTTAGCCTCAGCTGATCAGAAAAAGATTTTCAAGCCTTCTAAACTGACCAAAATCGTGGTAGCCACCAATGTGGCCGAAACCTCCATCACCGTTCCCGGTATCCGCTATGTCATTGACTCGGGACTTGCCCGGATTTCCCAATATAATGTTCGTGCCAGAACCACCAGTCTGCCCATCACCAGAATTTCACGAGCAAGTGCTGACCAGCGCAAAGGGCGATGTGGACGTGTGGGGCCTGGAATATGCATCAGGCTCTACTCAGAAGAAGATTACCTGGATCGGGATCAGTACATGCTGCCTGAAATCAAACGCTCTAATCTGGCAGACGTGATCCTGCAGATGATCAGTATGGATCTCGGCTCCCCATTTGATTTCCCTTTTATAGAGCCGCCTCATCCCTCTGCTATTCGCGACGGTTACAATCTTCTGAAAGAGCTCGGTGCCTTAAAAGAGGATAACAGACTGAATCGGACAGGTCAGTTAATGGCAAGGCTTCCCATAGATCCCCCGATTTCACGTATTTTGATTGCAGCACGAGAAAACAACTGCGTCAGAGAAATAAAAATCATTGCTCCAGCCCTTGCCATTCAGGATCCACGGGTTCGTCCTGCTGAGCAGGAAGCCAAAGCTGACAATGCCCACAAAAAATTTGCCCACGAACACTCTGATTTTTTAAGTTTACTGAACATCTGGGATCTTTTTCATACTGTTCAGAAAAAAGGTTTGTCATGGGGCCGCTTAAAAAAATTCTGCAAAACTCATTATCTCTCTTTTCAGCGGATGCGCGAATGGATTGACCTCCATGAACAGTTAAGCCGCCTCCTTGATCAGGAAAAAGGTTTTATTGCCAATAATAACCCCGCATCCTACCCTGCAGTACACAAAAGTCTCTGTACCGGATTCTTAAGAAACATCGGCCTCAAAAAAGAAAAAGAAAAGAAACTCTATCAGGGTGCAGGTGGCAAAGAATTTATGATTTTCCCAGGTTCCCACCAGTTTCACAGCTCCGGGAAATGGATCATCGGGGCAACGTTTCTTGAAACCAACCGATTGTATGCGCTCACTGTTGCAAATATTGAAGTCAACTGGCTCATTGAAACAGCAGATCACCTCTGTCGCAGGTCATGGTCCAATCCCCGCTGGCAGAAAAAAAGCGGGCAGGTTGTGGCTGATGAAAAAATCAGCCTCTTTGGTTTAATTCTTTCGGCTGACAGAATTGTCAATTTTGGCAGAACCTCACCCAAAAACAGGGAAGAAGCCAGACAGATTTTTATCCAACACGCCTTGCTGGAGCAGAACCTCACAGGTCGCTATCCATTTTTGCAAAAAAATATCGAGATCCTGAAAAAATGGCAGGATACTGAAGAACGCCTGCGAAAGAGGAATTTACTGGTAGACGATACAATCCTCCATCTTTTCTACGACAAAAGGCTGCCTGGCAGTGTCTATGATCGTTTCACTTTAAATCGTTTTTTAAATAAGAAAAAAGATCAATCTTTTCTGGAAATGCAGGAAGAGGATATCCTCACCCGTCGGCCAGAAGACAGGGAGCTACAGGATTTCCCCAGGCAACTGACCATTGGCTCACACAAACTTCGCCTCAAGTATCATCTTGCCCCCGGGGAAGATGATGACGGCGTTACTGTGCGTATCCCCCTTGATGCAGTTGACGCTTTTTCTGAAACAAGTTTTGAATGGCTTGTGCCCGGTCTTATTCGGGAGAAGGTCATATTTCTGCTGAAAGGATTGCCCAAGCGTATACGAAAACATCTGATTCCCATCAATAATACAGTGGATCTGCTCCTTGATGACTCTGTTCATTATCAGGGTTCACTGTACCACGCCCTTGAGCTTGGTATCTTTAAAATGTTCCGTTTGAAAGTCGCCCGTGCAGACTGGCCCGGCCAACTGCCCCCCCATCTGGAAATGCGGTATCTCCTGTATGACTCTGCCGGAAGAACAGTGGCCACTGGACGAGTGCTCCACACAGTTGCCCAAAAAGTAAACGCGACCAACTCAGCACAAAAAGTTAGTCCAAATAAAAAAATTTCCCAATCACTAGCACAGTGGCAGGACAAAATCTTTCAATCATGGGATTTTGAAGGACTTGACAGAAGGACACCACTCTTCACCTCAGGAAAAGAAGTTGCCGGCTATCTCTACCCTGCCCTTCATATTGAACGAAATCGTGGCGGTGTCCGTATCACTTTTGAAAATGACAGACAAAAAGCGTACACACAAAACCGTGAAGGTACTCTTTTTCTCTATCAGTTACACTTTAAAGAGCAGTTCAAAAACCTTAAAAAATATTGTCAGACAAGTCTTTCCGGCCCATCATCATTCTGGCTTTCAAACATGTTTGGAAACAAAAGCAAGGCAAATGAAGCATTGCTCAGTTTTATCATGGGATCGCTCTTTACAAGAGAGCTTGAAACAATCCCTGACAAAGATGTTTTCAACGAGGAAATCAACACAGTTCAGCAGTTGGGACTCTATAAAAAAGGACAGGATATCTGCGATGAAGTGCTTCGTGTTTTACGAAAACGCAGGGAAGCGTCAGACCATATAAGCAGATTTGCATCCCTTGCCCGAAAAAGTCATTCGTTCAATGCAAACCAGTACAAAGAATATGAGAGTTTGCTGGAGGAAATTCTTCCAACAGACTTTTTAAGAAGAAAATCAGTGGATGACCTGGCGGGTTGCACCCGTTTTTTTCAGGCCCTCATGATCCGCATCGAACGGGCACACGCCAATCCAGCTAAAGATCAAAGCAAAGCAAAACAACTCACCCCCTATCTGGACAGGATCAAAAAACTGCCTGATGATTGCTCTACCCTGCCCCATGAATGCCGACAGGCCGTTTCACTTTACAAAGCTATGATCAGTGAATTTCGGGTTACGATTTTTGCACCGGAACTCAAAGGTGGGATACAGGTTTCAGCAAAGAAATTGAAACTCCAGTGGCAAAATGTGCAATCTGTTTGCCCGGGAGTGTGACTGAAACCAGTGTGTAAATAGCCCAAGGCTTAAATGTAGCATTCCCTCCCAGCCATTCTCTCGTAATACCGTTCCTGCGGTGTTACGCATCTGTAGGTGCTCTGCGCCTGAAAGGTAGAAAGTTACTGTTTTTTAAGATTTGTTATTTTCTGGATCAATCTGACAAATAGTACTCTACGGTAGAGACAACTCTAACCTTTTTTATATGAGGATTATTTTTGTCTCTTGGCCTGATGCTAAATTGTCCTTGTCTTGCTCTTTTACTTTTTCCGAGTTTACTTTGTGAATCAGTTGCAAATTTCCGGGCTACTTCTCGTGCCTTTTTAGTGGCCTCTCCTATCATTTCCGGTTTTACTTTGTTTAGCCTTGTAAATATATATTCTGTTTTCTCTTGATGATTTACCTCTGAAAAGACTATCCCTTTTTTTCCTAATTCCATGTACATACCGTGAACCCGAATGGGGGAGTAGTGTGTAAGCGTAGCGTGGAAGAGCAGTTCTCAAACGATCAACTACTGGAATCTGTTAAAGATCAGTGGGTAAAGATTCACCATCCGGCTTCGGCCCGATAACCTTAATGAAACGCCCCATGCACGCCCTGAAAGAAGTATTGGGGGATGGCCGCATACGGGGTGTTGTGGGGGCTGTGGGGGAGAAGAACCACCGGCTACCCGATTAAGTGATGGTATTTTATTGAGTATGTACTATTTCTTCTAACATATCAGCAACACATTGATTAAGACTTTTGCCTTCTGCGGCAGCTTTTGCAGCAACTTCTGCATGAAGTTTTGGTGTGACACGTAAGTTGAATTTTCCTGAATAATTTTTGTGAGGATCAATTCCTTCTTCATGACACATTTCAAGAAATACCTGGAGGGAAATCTTCCCCTCTTCGTGAAGATCTTTTATGTTTGAAGCGTAAAAATCTGCTCCACCATTTAGGGTTACAAATTCTCCCCGAAACTTATCAATGACAGGATCGTACTTGATAGTTGCTTTGTAGCCTTGAATTTCCATTACGTTCATCATGGTGTCACCCCATTTTTTTCTAGCCATTTTCTGATATTTGACACAGCGCCTTTGTCTGTGTCGGGTGACGGGTGAGGCCTGTGAAACACTTGGACCTCCCCGAACAGTTTAACACCTATACGAGAACCTTCGCGTTCGCTAAGATTGGCCCCTAACGCTTTGAAAAGCGATTCAATATCATTCCATTTGATATTACCGCTTACAGGTCTTGAAAAAATGAGGGCCAATATTTTT
>JAYEOK010000133.1:0-13898 GCA_034722915.1 Thermodesulfobacteriota bacterium
TATCAATAACAACAGGCATAGTCGTCTTGAAATCACACAGTCCACATTTTTGACAGTCGTGATAACGGCAATCAGGTGTATAGGACTCGGCATGAGCTTTACTTAACTCCTGCTTCAGAAAACTCTCATCAACACCGCTGGTCAGATGTTGCCAGGGAAGTATTTCCTCAAGATTTCTCGGACGCAGATACATATCCAGTTGGAGTGAACATTCGCTGGCAGCTTCTTCCCAGCGTTTAAGATCAAAAAATTCAGACCAGCCGTCAAGTCGAGCTCCTTTTTTCCAGACTGTTTCAAGAAGTCTGGAAAGACGTCGGTCACCACGTGAAAACACTCCTTCCAGAAAACTTTGCTCCGGGTCATGCCATTTCATGTTGATGCCTTTTCTTGGCAGACCTTTCTTGAGCTGATTAATTTTTTCCCGGCTCTCTTCCATGGAAATTTGTCCTTCCCATTGAAAAGGTGTGTGTGGTTTGGGAACAAAGGTACCAACGCTTACATTGATCTTTTGACGGCCTCTTGCTGATTGATTGCCAATCTGTTTCGTCATTTTCGCAAGATCTGCAATCGCATCAATGTCTTTCGGTGTTTCAGTGGGCAGGCCAATCATAAAATAAAGTTTCATCACCTTCCAGCCAAGACCAAAAGCATCCTTACTGGTGGTGAGGAGATCATCTTCGCTGATGCCTTTGTTGATAACACGGCGCAACCTTTCACTGCCTGCTTCCGGAGCAAGTGTGAATCCTGTTTTTCGTACCCGTTTGATCTGATCCATGAGTTCCTGGGTCAGAGTTCCAACACGCATGGATGGCATGGAAACAGATATTGCCTCCGAAGCAAACCGATCCATGAGTTGCGGAAGAGTTGTTGCCAGGCAAGAGTAGTCACCTGTAGAAAGAGAGAGCAGAGCCAGTTCGTTAAAGCCGGAGTTTTCTATACCTTGAGTTGCCAAGTCAAAAATCTGTTCGGGAGTTCGTTCACGTACTGGTCGATAAATCATTCCTGCCTGACAAAAACGACACCCTCTTGTACATCCCCTGGCAACTTCTACTCCCAGTCTGTCGTGAACGATCCTGGAATTTGGAACCAGTGGATGAAGGAGATGGTCAAGTTTGGAAAGATCGCTGAGAACGCGTCTTTTAACCACAGAAAAGTCAGGATTCAAAGTTTGAATTTCTGCAATACTTCCATCATCATGATAAACAGGATGGAACAGGGAAGGAATATATACGCCCGGAATCGCAGCCAGTTTTTCAAGGATCTCTGTTCTGGGCAGATTGGCATCTTTTGCAAGTCGTATACATTCAGCAATCTCAAGCACAGCCTCTTCACCATCTCCAAGAAGGATAGCATCAAAAAAATCGGCTACAGGTTCCGGGTTCAGGCTGCATGACCCACCTCCCAGGACTATGGGCATGCTCTCATCACGCTCTTTGGACCACAGTGGAATACCAGCCAGATCAAGGATAGTGAGAATATTAGTATAGCAAAGTTCATACGGCAGGGTGATACCAATAAGATCAAAATCCTGAAGGGGGTGATTGCTTTCAAGGGAGCAGAGCGGAAGATCCCGTGAGCGGAGAAGTTCTTCCATATCTTTGGCAGGACAGTAGCAGCGCTCGGCAAGAATTTGTTCCTGACTGTTTAAGATATGATACAAGATCTGCAATCCCTGATGGGACATACCTATTTCGTATAGATCAGGAAAAATCAAAGCACAATGGAAAGCTGTCTGCTCCCAGTCTTTAAAACTGGCATTATACTCGTGTCCCAGGTAGCGTCCCGGTTTATTGACAAACGGAAGGGTTTTTCTTTGTTCAAAATGTCGTTTCATTTGAGAGTCTATTTAATTTTTATTATTGCTTAAACTGGCTGAAAATCTGCAGGTATCGTGAGTCCTCTACCAGTCATTTACTGAAAATAGGTTGACTTTACAAGAGAGGATGAGGTATTCAAGGAAGTGTATGATTTGTTCCTTTAAAAATAATAGGTTATCTGGGTATTCTTTTATGAAAAGTTGTAAAATTATTATTTGCCTGACTGTTCTGTTACTTTTTTTCCTTTTTTCCGGATCCATACACGCGGCAGACGGACTGATAAAGAGCATAACGTTTCATGGAAAAAATAAAAATAGCGAATCAGTTATGTTCCATCTCAATGGCCCCTGGCTGCCCCGGGCATTTGCTATAAATGGTGACGCCCCCCGAGTGGTATTTGATTTTGCAGATACACGACTTGCCAAAACTGTTCCCTCTTCCATTGATACCAAGGGGAGCATCATCCGAAAAATCCGTACAGGAATCCATAGTAACAAGACAAGAGTGGTGATGGATCTCGCTGCAGGTGGAAAATGTAATTTTGATCAGCAATTTGATGAAACTACAAATATCCTGACTATACAGCTTTACCCCATAAATTCCCCTGAAAAACAGGACAAAAAGCCTGTTGTTGCTGTTGCTGAGAAAAACAGTATTGAAACTGTTGCTGAAGAAGAGAGAGTTGAGCAGGAAATAGTTATTGCAGCAGCCACTGTTACTGAAAAGCAGAAAAAAGAAGTTGTAGAAACTACTGAAACTATTGAAACAATCGAAAAAGTAGAAAAAGTTGAAAAAGTGCAGCTGCCTGAGTCGTCGAAAGAAGAAACCGGCCCTGCACCTGATCCTTTACTTAGCGATGTGTCATTTGAAAACACTTCCAACAAAGGAGAAATGGTTCTTTTTAAACTTAATGGTTTTTATCCTCCCGCAGTAAGTGGTAAGGAGGATGGTACTCCTTTGGTTATCTGTGATTTTTCCGGCACAAGACTGGGGGAAAAAGTGATTAAAAAACAACTATGCCATGGGGAATTTATTGAGAGGATCAACGTCCAACAGTTGGAAGAATCTGATGTAATCCGCGTGACCCTGGAACTTGTACCTAAAAACAATTATGATCTACAGCAGGTCTTTTTTAAAGAAGATGATCTCTTTGTAATTATAGTTAATCCCTACAACGCCACAGATAAGCCTGAAGAATAGAGGCAGGTTCAGAATATTCCCTTATGGTCTTAACTGCCTGGCATAGCCGGATGGAACAGGAAGGGAAAAATCAGTTACACGATAGTTTGTGTCTGTTCTAATATTTTTGAGTTTTATGCTGATTTCCGATCCCCAGGGAAGGTCTGTAAGTATTATTTTTTCACTTGGCATACAGTAATCAGTCCTCTCTTCCTGATTGTTATAGGATAATTCAGCAAGAGTTTTGCCATCTCTGTCAAGAAACAGATATCCCAGCACCGTTCTTTTTTCCAGATCAAGATGAACCCAGGTTTTACCCAATGTTTTGGCAGACTCTAAAGGTGCCAGAAGCATCCAGACTGTTTTGTCTGTATTGTCACGGTATACTTCCAACATGCCTAACGAACGCGCAGGAAGTCGTCCGCTAAGGTAGGCGAACCAGTCACCTTGAGCGAGAACCAGCGGCAGTTCCTGTCGAATAGCCAGTGTGCGAACATTTCCTCTGATATGCTGGCGTTGCCTGGTATTAAGTGATTGAAAGGTGATTCCGTTACTGGCAAATGCATAAACCGGTTGTCCTAAAGGGTTGCTGATTATAAATTTGACAAACGAAGGAGCAAGCAGCTGCAGATAACCGCTCACGCCTGTATCATTCAGTGGGCTTTTCCAGAAAATCAGAGCATCACCATCAAAGCTGTCCGGACATGATTTATCAGCCTCCTGCATGGCTGTTATGATTCCTGCGACCTCAGTGTTTTCTTCGTCCTCTAATGGTTCCGACCAGCGAGGTCTGGCACAACCTGATAATATCAAAAACACCAGGGAAACAGGAAGAATAAAGCGAGTTAATGCTGTATTTATTTTACCGGGACTCATTGATTTTTTCCTGCATACGGATTTTGGCTGCCTGTTCCTTGAACAGTTTTTTCGCTTTTTTGTATGCCTCATCAGCCTTCTTTATATTCCCCTGCTCACGATAAATATCACCGAGATGTTCATACATATGTGGATCTGTTGCTTCAAGTTTTAATGCTCCTAAAATCTCCTGTATAGCAAGGTCGAACTTTCCCATGCGGAAATAGACCCATCCCAGACTATCCTGAATATATCCGTTACCGGGTTTCAAGCGCATTGACTTTTGAATGTATTCCAATGCTTTTTCCAGATTCACATTATTATCAGCCCATGTGTAGCCGAGATAATTCAAAGCTTCAGCATGATCTGGTTCCAGTTCCAGAACTTTTTCCATATGGAGTATTGCCTGCTGCTGTGCACCATCATGCTCAAGAAGAAGGCCGTATTCAAAGTAGACCTGCGCATTGTCCGGGTATTTCTGAAGTGCTGCATCAAGGATCTCATAGCCTTTTTGTATCTGTTTCTTTTCCATGTAAAGAGATGCCAGAAGAGTGTAAAATCCCGGGCGGGCAAGTTCTGCATCAGCAAAAGTACTTGTCAGCAGTTCAATGGCCTCAGCATCCTGTTGCTCTTCCATGAGAATTCTTACCTGCAGGGTGATACTGTCCTCGAATCGGCTGGATTCCGGTTCAATCGTCTTGAGCAGTTTCATGGCCTGATCATGCTCTTCTTGCTGATATCGGATGACAGCCAGCATATAGGCTGCTTCTGGTGCGTCTTCCTCTGAGGTCAGTGGTTCCAGTATTGCTGCTGCTTTAACAAGTTTTCTGGAACGAAGATAGAGTCTGGCTGTGATTATATCTATCTGGTAGGGATCCTCACTGTGTTTTCGTAACTCCTGCAGGGCACGAAGGGCTTCTGTTTCGTTATCCTGCTGGAGGAAAGTATGCACAAGCCCCAATCCTGCCCGATGCTCTTCCGGGTGTTGTTTCAGGATCGACCGATACTGACGTTCTACTTCAGTGTAGTCTTTTTGGATATCATAAAACTCAGCAACCTCAAGAGCCAAATCCACTGACCAGTTGCTCTTTAAAGCCTCACTGTACCAGTATAAGGCCTGCTCCATATCATCTTTCTGCATGGCCAGACGAGCCAGAGAAAGATGAGCAAAGAGCGCCTCCTTATTCAAAGCAAGAGCGCGTTTAAACATTTCTTCAGCTTCTGCGAAACGGTTCTGCTGAGCGTAAAGAAATCCCAGGCGCAAAAGAATAGTTTCGTCATCCGGGCTCAGTTCAATTACTTCCTTATAAAGATCAATGGCATCTTCGATATCGCCATTACGGATAGAAAGGCGGGCAAGAAGAAGTCTGTCTTGAAGATCCAGGGGATATTTTTCAATTGCGAGACGTAACCATTTTGCGGCACCATAGAGTTTCCCCATTCTTATGAGAAGAATGGGAAGTCTGCGTAAAACATTACTGGAGTCCGGGTCGCAGATGAGGGCCTTTTCAAAAGCTTCTTCCGCTTCACTGAAACGTTGGTTGTTTTCTGCATGAACACCCCAGAGAAAATAGAAATAAGAGCAGGAAGTGTCTGTCTGTTCAACTGCTGCATTTTCATCTTCATCAAGGGTCTGACGTTCGCGGGATGAGACATCTTCACAGGGAAGACTACTGCAGCCTCCGCAATAAAGCAGATAAAAAAATATAAAAAAACCTGATAAGAGAAGAGAAATATGCCGTTTCATTGCGTTTCAAGAAGTGGTTCAACCAGATGAAGGACATCCTGATGGATGATATCAATGCTCCGGGCTGCATCAACTCTTTTGATCCAGGGGAAAGCCATCTGCTGAAACTGGGCGGCTACTTTTTGCAGATAGTCTTCTTTTTCAAAATCATTGAGTGTTTCTCCCCGATTTTCAGTGATTCGCTTTACCCCTGTTTGAACAGGAGCATAAAAGAGCAGGCCAAGGTCAGGGGTTGGAGCAAAAGCGTTACGAGCCAGAATCTGTGCAGGATCAAGCCCCGCAGCGCCCTGATACGCAATGGTTGAGAGATAGTAGCGGTCACAGAGAATTATTTTTCCACTTGCCAGAGCCGGGGCCAGTAAGGTATCGATATGTTCTTTCCTGTCGGCTATGAACAGATCAAGCTCTTCTTCAAGACTCACTTTATTCCGATTGGAGTAAAGTTCACGAATTTCCAGGCCATATTTACCTTCGGTTGGTTCACGGGTGGATACCACTGGAAATCCTTTATCCTGTAGAGCGCTTGCCAGAAGCTGGAGTTGAGTCGATTTTCCGGTTCCATCTGTCCCTTCAAAAACAATCAGTAAGCCTTTTTTGTTCTCTGACATCATGCGTCCCTGGATGTATTACGATTAGCAATAATAGTATGTGCCAGTTTTACAGCTGCAGCAAGGCTTGCAGGATCGGCCAGACCATTACCTGCAATGTCATACGCTGTCCCATGATCAACCGATGTCCGAACAATGGGCAGACCAAGGGTAATATTAACGCCGTCCTTGAAGTGAAGGAGTTTAAAAGGGATCAGTCCCTGATCATGATACATGCAGATAACAGCGTCGAATTCACCCTGTGCAGCTTTAAGAAAAATAGTATCAGGTGGGAATGGCCCATGCAAGTCTATGGATTCATTCCTGGCCTTTTCCATGGAAGGAATGATTATTTCTTCTTCTTCTCTGCCAAACATTCCACCTTCGCCGGCGTGAGGATTGAGTGCGGCTACTGCAAGTTTAGGCGCAGGGATGTCAAAATCGACCAGTAGACTCTTATATGTTGTTCTGTAAAGTTGGACCAGAGATTCCTGGTTGAGTAACCCGGGAACCTGGGCAATTGCACAATGAATAGTGGCAAGGGTTACACGAAGGGATTTGCCAGCTAACATCATAACCTGCCTTGATGACGAGGTCAGGGCTGCGAGCATTTCCGTATGACCTGGATAGTGATGCCCGCTTTCCTGAAGTGCTTCTTTGGAAATCGGACAGGTACAGAGGCCTGAAAAATGCGATTCCTGTATTCCTTGAACCGCGGAAATGATTGCATCTGTCATGGCAATGGCAGTTTCTTTTGAAAATGTTCCGGGTTGAATGGAATCGCGGGCCAGACTGGAGGATTGAAAAACTGGGATAATGTCCTTATCAGCAGGAACAGGGTTGCCGGGTAACCAGGGGACAACAGAACACTTTATATTGAGTTTGCCTGCATAAAATTCCAGAACATTTTTGTCACCAACAACAATTGCAGATGATGCCGGAGTATTCCGGGAACGAGTAAAATATTTAAGAATTATTTCCGGACCGACACCAGCCGGACAACCCATTGTTATCGCAAGTGGAAGCATGATGATTGCAAGTAGAGTTTAGTGCCTTACTCCTCAAAAGCTGTCATAAAAAACAAGAAAATGAAAAGTATTTTAAATGTTAGTAAATTGCAAATACCACCAAGGTACTTATGCCGGCTTACCGTTCATCACCGGTGTTAGTGCCTTACTCCTCAAAAGCTGTCATAAAAAACAAGCAAATGGAAAGTGTTTTTAAAGTTAATACGTTAAACATACCACCAAGGCACTTACACCCCACAGGTAAGCGCCAGACTCCGAGGGGGTACTGAAAAGAGTCAGGCTCTGCGTGGTTAGTAATATCTGATAATTGGCTCAAAGCAGTTGGGAAGATGCTCGATATCGGCTTTCCCATCACGGTTTACCATAATAGAGATAACATCAAAACGGACAGATTGATCAAGAAGTTTATTCCGTGTCATGTAATCAAGAGCAACCCGACCAATCTGAGTCTGTTTTTTTTGGGTAACAGCCTCAAAAGGTTGGCCGAAACAAAGACTCTTTCTGGTTTTTACTTCGATAAAGACCAGCCATTCTCCATCTCGGGCAATGATATCAATTTCTCCGGATTTCTGCCTGTAATTTCGCGTAATAATTTGAAAGCCATTCTTTTTAAGGTGGGCAGTGGCCATATCTTCTCCCTGCTTACCAAGTGTGATACGCGTATCAGACAAATTCTTTCACCCCCTTAAAACTCAGTCGATGAAATGGGCAAATTCCATGATCTTTGACTGCCTGGCGATGTTCTTTGGTGGGATAGCCTTTGTTTTGTCTGAAATTATAATGGGGATACTTAATGTGCAGATCTTTCATGATCCTGTCACGAGTAACTTTGGCAATAATAGACGCTGCAGCAATGGAAGCGGAACGAGTTTCACCTTTTATCAGTGGTTGTTGAGGCGTGGTCATGGAAATGGGAAATTTTCCGTCCACAAGAAGAAAATCGGGTGAAGGACCCTGTTTGCTTAATTCCATAACTCCTCGTTTCATGGCAAGGAGTGAGGCCTGCAGGATATTGATTGTATCTATGGTTGTATGGGAGACAATACCAATACCGATGTGTGCCGGGATCTCGTAAAGATGCTCAAAGAGCGTCTGGCGTTTTTTCGGGGTGAGCTTTTTTGAATCAAGAAAACGAGAGTGGCGGCACTTCCAGGGAAGGATAACTGCAGCAGCAACAACAGGACCGGCCAGCGGTCCTCGGCCCACCTCGTCGAGACCTGCAACAACAGCATATCCCTGTTGTTGCAGGTTACGTTCGAGATAATAATTATCCTCTTGCGGAGGATCAAACAGCGCCAGGATGTTTTCTGAGTTCTGTTTTGTTGAAGATTTTTTTTGTACCGTTTTTCTAGCGCACAAGACCGCGCTCGCGGATACGTGCTGCTTTACCACGTCTTTTACGAAGGTAGTAGAGACGTGAACGACGAACACGTCCGCGACTGACAACCTCTATTTTCTCAATACGTGGATTGTGGAGGGCAAAAGTTTTCTCAACGCCTACACCGTGGGAAATCTTACGAACTGTGTAAGAGGCACCCATATTAGCTTTTTTCCGCTTAATGACCACGCCTTGAAAAATCTGGACACGCTCTTTAGCTCCCTCAATGATACGAATATAAACTTTCACAGTGTCACCTGGACGAAACTCCGGGTGATCCTGGCGCATCTGCTCCATTTCAATTTTGTCGATAATTGTGCTCATGATATTTTCCGTTGTTTATCGGTTATGCTACCTGGTGTAGCAGATTGTTTTATTTCTTATTCTTTTTTGACAAGCTCGTAAAAAGGTCAAACGTGAGATGGCTAAGTAAAAAGCTTCATATGCGAGGCACGGAAAGTTTTTATTATTTCGGCGTACCAGGGTACGTTGAAATAATAAAAGCTTTGCAGCAACGAAGCAGATGAAGAGTTTTTACAACGCCATCTTTTTTGCAAATTTTCATACACCCAACAGTCGATCAAGAATGATCGATACTGCTGAACGTACAGAAAGATGATTATACTTTGTATCTCCCCCAACAGGTGGCAGACTGTAGTCAGCCATCTCCATTGCCTGTGGGGCCAGTCCGTGAGCGGTACCAAAGAGAAGAAGTATTGCCTCTTTCTCTTTAATTTTAGCACGAACTTCACTGTAACTTAAAGTCGTTTCCTGAATCTTTGCACTGGTTGTAAGCAGTATAGGTTTTTTACCGCGTTTCTCAGTAACCTGTCCGATAACACTCTTGAGGCTATCAGCCGGTTGTACCAGATCCAGAGCCTCTTTGCGGGCGGGATTATACTGTGCTCCGTGCCCGTTTTTCCAATGCTCAAGAATTTCATTGACCAGTTTATGCTGATCCTCATAGGGCGTTACAATATAGTAGTTATCAACGCCATATGTCTTCGCAGCCCTTGCAATGTCATGGAGATCAAGATTTGTCACAGCCGAACCAATTATATCTCCAATCTTATTCACCACAGGATGATGAACAAGGACAATGTCGACCTCACTCCGGCTTGCTTTCATTGTCCTTTCAGTAAGTCTTTTATCCTGCCATACAGCTGATGCTTTTTCAGCAATTTGACCTCAGCCTTACTAAATGAGCCGAATTCTTTACGCAAAAGATCGGGCCTGCGGTTCATTGTCCTGCGAACAGACTCCAGAAAACGATACTGCTCAATCTTTGCATGGTCTCCTGAAAGCAGTATTTCAGGGATTTCAGCCCCATTAAATTCTCTTGGCCGTGTGTACTGTGGATGTTTCAGCAGCTGCCTGCTGAAGGTATCTTTCTCTGCAGAGTCTGAACACCCAAGAACTCCTGGCAACAGTCTGGTCACAGAATCGACAATGACCATGGCTGCAAGCTCTCCACCAGTGAGAATATAATCACCGATGGATATTTCATCATCAACACTTTTTACTCTAAAGCGTTCGTCAACGCCTTCGTAGCGACCGCAGATCAGGATAAGATGTTGCTGACTGCTTAACTCCAAGGCTACTTCCTGATTGTACTGTCGCCCCTGAGGACTAAGAAGGATAACCTTCCCCGATCCATTTTTTTCTTTAACTGATTCCAGAGCTGCAGTCAGTGGCTCTGGTTTCATAACCATTCCTTCACCGCCTCCAAAGGGCCGATCATCGGTCATGGAGTGTTTATCCGTTGCAAAATCACGAATGTTGGTGATCCCTATCTGAACCTGGTCAGCTTCACGCGCACGACGAATAATAGATTCATTCAACGGCGAATCAAGAAGATCCGGGAAAATAGTCAATATGTCAAATATCACGGGAACCATTCACCTTCTTACTGTCTCCGGAGTTGATATCAAGAAGTCCGGGTGGTGGTGCAATGGTCACGCATGTCTTATTCCTTTTGCTTATCATTCCAGGAATAAGAGGTATTAACAATTCTTTTTCGCCTGTCCCTATAACGAGAATATCCTGGGCTCCGTTGCTAAAAAAGGACTCAACCCTGCCAAGAACCTGTCCCTCCCCGGTTTTCACCTGAATCCCTTCAAGCTCATGAAGATACAATTCATCCACACCAAGAATCGGCAGCTCGTCTTTATGTACAAGCACACCATGTTTACAGAGTTTCTCGGCATCGTTACGATCGCTCACCCCCTTGAAGTGCACAATCGCCTCCTTGTTTCCAATGCGAGATCTGAGAACATTGAATGGAGGAGACATTTTCCCCTGTCTGGAAACCAGGATCAGTGATTTATGCTGTGTTATACTTTGCGGTTGACCTGAAAAAGCCATAACCTTCAGCTCACCTTTAATGCCGTGAGCCTTGGTGACTTGACCGATTAACACATATTCATCTGCCGGATAGGAAAAACTCTCTGCCATTTTTCCGGAAACTATTCCAGGATATTAAGACGGGATTTTTTGTCTTCCTTGCCAGCAGCAGCCGCAAGCAGGGAACGCATGGCCCTGGCCGTTCTGCCCTGTTTACCAATCACCTTTCCAAGGTCGTTCTTGGCAACAGCCAAGTCCACCAGAATGGTATCATCTTCTTCAGTGACAGTTACCTGCACATCATCGGGATTATCCACCAGAGACTTGGCGATAAAAGTGATCAGTTCCTGCATAATGTATTACTCGACTGCTGGAACTTTTTTGAGAAGACTCTTTACAGTTGTTGTGGGCAAAGCGCCACGTCCAAGCCAATCCTCCAACTTTGTGTTATCAAGTTTGATCACGACAGGATCCTTGAGAGGATCATATGTTCCGATCACATCAAGAAATTTTCCATCACGTTTGCATTCAGCGTCAGCAACAACGATACGATAAAAAGGTAATTTCTTCCTGCCAAGTCTTGTTAAACGAATTCGAACTGCCATCCAGATATATCCTCAGTTTTTGGTGGAGCGATTAATTGGCTCCATGAATCAGGCATTATGCCTTCATTTTCAGCGATAAATGCTAAAAGTTTATGGTGTTTTATTTATTTTCGCATGCCTTTGGGCATCTTTCTTCGCTTCTTGCCGGTCACAAAACCAGGCTTTCCGCGCATCTTCTTCATCATCTTCAGCATGGCTGAATAACTTTTAATTACCCGGTTAACCTCTGTAACAGAAGTTCCAGAGCCAGCGGCAATACGTTGTCTGCGGCTGGCATTGATGATCATATAGTTCTTACGTTCCTTTTTGGTCATGGAGCGGATAATGGCCTCGGTTTTAGCCAGTTCCTTCTCATCCGGTTTAGGAGCGTCTTTCAACTGTTTGAGCTTGTTAATCCCCGGGATCATTCCCATGATTTGATCAAGGGAACCCATCTTTTTGATCTGTTGGATCTGATCAAGAAAATCTTCAAGGGTAAAGGTGGACTGCCGCAGTTTTTTTGCGAGTTTATCAGCCTTTTTCTTATCAACTACTGCTTCAGCTTTCTCAATAAGAGTAAGAACATCACCCATACCAAGAATTCTTGAAGCAATACGGTCAGGATGAAAAATTTCCAGCGCATCAAGACCTTCACCAATACCCACAAATTTGATGGGTTTGCCGGTTACACCTTTGATAGAAAGAGCAGCACCGCCACGTGCATCACCTTCCATTTTGGTAAGCACCACACCAGTGATTTCAAGATCCTGATTAAACTTGTCAGCAACTGTAACCGCATCCTGACCAGTCATGGAGTCTGCAACAAAAAGAATCTCAGAGAGCTGTACAGCATTCTGAATTTCCTTGAGTTCACCCATGAGATCTTCATCCACATGGAGACGACCGGCAGTATCAAAGATCAGGGTGTCGTAGCCATTTTTTTCTGAAACAGCCATGGCCTGCCGACAGATTTCAACAGGTTTCTGGTCAGTGCTTGAAGGATGAACAGGAATGGCCAGTTTCTCCCCCAACACTTGAAGCTGATCAATGGCAGCCGGCCGATAGATATCTGCAGGAACAAGGTAAGGTTTCCTTCCCTTTTCCTTCAGCATTTTGGCAAGCTTTCCGGATGTAGTTGTTTTACCAGAGCCCTGCAGACCAGCCATCATTATAGTTACAGGCTGACGACCATCAAGACGAATCTGTTCAGTACTGCCACCAAGGAGTTCAACTAACTGCTCATGAACAATCTTGATAACCTGCTGCCCTGGAGAAAGAGTTTTTGTTACTTCCAGGCCAACAGCTTTTTCTGATACTTTGGCAATAAAATCTTTAACAACCTGAAAGTTAACATCTGCCTCAAGAAGCGCCATACGCACTTCACGCATGGATTCTTTGATATTCTCTTCAGTGAGCTTCCCGGTGCCTCGGAGCTTTTTGAATACCCCTTCAAGCCGGTCTGTTAGATTGTCAAACATATCAGTTGATTATCTTTATTGTTTGTTTATTGCTAACGATTGGGCCGTGCAATAATACGAATAGTATTCTTTGAGGGCGTCGTAAAAAATCTTCATCTGCTTCGTTGCTGCATTTTTTATTCAATTACGACGTACCCTAGTACGCCGAAATTAATTAAAAATTCGCGCCTCGCATATGAAGCTTTTTACTTAGCCATCTCAGATTTGACCTTTTTACGAACTTATTATTCTTTGATGAATTCACAAAAACCTCATCTTAGATTGCCACTTTTTACGAGGCTTTCATTCTTTTGCTGTGTCATGTAGTACTTTCAGCAGAGAAAAACCTAATTGCAAAACAGAGAAAAATACTTAAAAAAAAATATTCTGTCAAGGAACGAACGGGCATAAGGGGAAAAAAGTGCTGATTAAGCGTTTTCAAAGTCGGAGTTTATCCCCCTCAGGTAAGCGATAGACTCCGAGGGGGTGCTAAAAAAAGTACCCTGATTTTTCAGGGTGCTTACCTACGACGCCATCAAGGTTGATCAGTTTTACAGAATGGACAGCGAGTAGCCTTTTGCAGGATCTTTTTTCTACAGGACACGCATCTTTTAAACTGAGGTATAAGATTAAAAACAGCTATCAGTATAACCAGACCGCCAAGAATCACCGGGAGAGGTGATGAAGCAACTGCACTGTCGTAGTTTTTTATCCCTGTTACCACTGCAATTAATCCTACAAGAAAGGCAATTCCTCTAAAAAACATATTACTGCTCCCCGCTTTAATAAAAAAAATACTTAGGGTTCGGTAAAAAATAACTTGGCATTTTCCGGTCATAAATGTGCTGCAGGTTCAGTCGATTTTATATATTCACAACCGCAGCGTAGCTGGCTACGTGAGGATTGTGAATATATAAAATCGG
>JAYEOK010000134.1:0-3431 GCA_034722915.1 Thermodesulfobacteriota bacterium
TAGGAGCTTGTCCGAGAATAGGCATTTCTTCTCAAATCGAGGCATTTTGAAAAAATAAGCACAGGCATATAGTTAATATTCCGAGCATTATTTTTTCAAAATAACGAAGAGTTGGGGAGAAAGGGCATTCTCGGACAGCCTCCTAGTCCCGCCATTCCCGTTCAGCACCGAGGGGAGCACTGTAAACTTTTTTTGGCAACATTATTGAATAATGTCTACTATAGTCATAGGATAGCAATTAGAAAAGAGAAAAGGTGTTTTTAAACTCGACAGATTCTTTCGTAATGGAAGTGTCTATTGATAAACCGTTTGAAAAAAAGGCGTATTTTCATCAAATAGATATGACAAAAGAAAAATTGGATGAGCAGACCACTCCGCTTATAAGGAAGACTTTTTTATCGCGACTGGCATCACTGCTCCCTTTTGAGGGGCCTCCTGAAACCACCAAAGATCTTGAACAGGAAATTCAGGAACTCCTTGAAGAAGGTGAAGAACAGGGACTTATTTCCTCACTTGAAGAGCGGATGATCAATTCCATTTTCGATTTTCATGATACTCTGGTGGGCGAGGTGATGACGCCTTCTACTGAAGTCGTAAGTGCTGAAGTCAGCACAAAAATGAGTGACGTGGTCGATCTGGTAATTGAAAAAGGATTTACCCGCATTCCCATTTTCAAGGGAAATAGTGATAATATCATAGGTATTCTGCATGCGAAAGATCTGCTGCGGATAAGTGCCCGGGGTGAGGAGAGCAAGGGGCTTGCTGATTATCTGAAACCGCCATGGATTATCTCTGAAGAAAAACCTATTGTTGATTTGTTAAGAGAATTTCAGAAGAATAAAGCTCATGTTGCTGTGGTGGCTGATGAGTTTGGCACAGTTCGTGGTTTGGTTACACTCGAAGATATTTTGGAAGAAATCGTTGGTGAAATTGACGATGAGTATGATGTGGCCAGGAGTCTGTTGCGGGAAATCGATGAAAATACTGTCCAGATCAAAGCTCAGGCTGATATTGAGTTGATTGAAGATCGGTTCGGAGTGAAAATGGTCGAGGGAAGTTATGAATCAATCGGTGGATTTGTGATTTTTCTGCTTGGTCGTCTGGCCAGGATTGGCGATACTGTGGAGGCTGAGGGTTTGCGATTTACTGTGCTCAGCGCCACAGAACGTCAGATTGATCTGTTGCGGGTTGTCCGCTTACCTGTCGCAAGTGACAAAGAATGATGCGTTTTTCCACCCGTACTGCGCTGCTGCTAAGTAGTATCACGATTCTTCTGCTCTGGCTGGCTCTTCCGGGAGGTGGCGGGTTCTGGCCTTTGCTTGCTGTGGCCTGTGTTCCTCTGTTTGTGAGTGTCTGTAAAGGAAGCAGAAGACAGGCGCTGCTGTCTGGCTTGTTTGTCGGCATAGGCCATTTTCTCCTGCAACTTTACTGGATTGTTTTTGTGTTGGGCCAGTATGGCGGGCTGCCTCTCTTTGCGTCGGTTCCGGCTCTCTTATTGCTTTGTGTGTATATGGCAGGCTATTTTGTTCTTTTTGTTCTGCTTGCCCGGCTTTTTGTACAGCAGTTTTCCCCATTTTTGAGTTTGTGCTTACTTCCCTGTGTCTGGGTGGGGCTGGATTGGCTGCGTTCTTTTTTGTTTTCCGGATTTCCATGGATGGATCTTGGCTACGGTCTGGCTGGAGTTCCTCTTTTGTTGCAATCTGCGGATATCTGGGGACATTATGGCTTGACGTTTTTGATTGTTATGCTCAATACATTTTTTACACTTCTTGTTCTTCATAGTGGTGAAAAAAAAGTGATGGGACAACTGGCAATTTCCGTAGGCCTCTTTTTTGTCGTCACTGCTTTTTATTCCGGTTGGCGCTGGCAGCAACTTGAAAATGGGCTTGAAGAAGCAGAGTTCATGAATGTGGCTGTAGTTCAGGGGAATGTGGATCAGGGGCAGAAATGGAATCCTGCCCGGCAGGGAGCAACGGTGAGAGGATATGTCGCACAGAGCCGACTGCTGATGGGGCAAACGACAGTGCCGGAGCTTTTGGTCTGGCCTGAGACTGCGCTGCCATTTTATCCTGCCCAGCATCCACTTCTTGATTCCATTGTTCACCTTGTGAGTGGAGAACAGGTAATGCTTCTGGCCGGAGCACCTTGGTATGAAAGAGAAAACCTGCGGTCTACGGAGATAAATTTTTTCAATTCCAGTTTACTCTTTGATACCAGAGGAGACATCGTTGCCCGTACGTCCAAAAGTCATCTGGTGCCCTTTGGAGAATATGTGCCCTTAAAGCGTTTTCTACCTTTTATTGCACCATTGGTTGAGGCGGTGGGAGATTTTAGCTCAGGGGAAATTCGTAATCCTCCTGCTTGTAAGAAGGCACGGATTGGAGTATTAATCTGCTTCGAATCCATCTTTGGTGATATTTCCCGAAAATGGGTGGATGCGGGTGCCAATCTGCTGGTGAATATGACCAATGATGCCTGGTATGGACGCTCAAGCGCTCCGTATCAGACTCTGGCCATGACCAGATTGCGGGCTGTTGAGACACGGCGGGCGATTGTCAGGGCAGCAAACACAGGATTTTCCGGATTTATTGATCCCATGGGACGTTTACAGAAGCTGTCACCTTTGTTCGTGTCCTGGGAAGCAGTTCAGCGGGTAGAGATCAGAGAAGATCGAACAATTTTTGTCCGCGGCGGATATCTTTTTGCTCCTGCCTGTTTCATGCTGGCACTTGCTGGTTTTGCAGGTGCGGGCAGAATGAATAGAATGAATAGAAAAAAATGGAGTAATGAATATGTCAACTGAAACAGGAGCTGCGGTCTCGAAACAGACATTGCAGGATCTGAAAGGTCGAATGCTGGCCTTGAAGGAGCATCTTTGACTTAGATCACCGAAAAGATGAACTGGAAAAACTGGAACGACAAACCTTGAGGCCGGGGTTCTGGGATGATGCAGAGACGGCTAAAAAGGTTCAGAAGGAACTGGGGCAGCTGCAGGATATTATTAAGGGCTGGGAAAATGGCTGGGGCGAGCTGGAAGAGACTGGTCTTTTACTCGAAATGGCAACAGAGGAAAAGGACAGCGATATTGAGCAGGAGGTGGCTGACTCTCTGCCCGGCATGGAAGAACGTATCGAAGTTGCTGAGCTCGAATGCATGTTTTCCGGAGAACATGATGCCTCCAATGTAATCATATCCATTCACGCAGGAGCTGGCGGTACCGAAGCTCAGGACTGGGTAGGAATCCTGTTGCGAATGTATCTGCGCTGGGCTGAAGCGAAGGGGTTTAAGGCTTCTATCCTGGATATTCTTGCGGGCGATGAGGCTGGAACAAAGAGTGTAACTTTTATAGTCAAGGGGCATTTCGCTTACGGTTATATGCGCTCGGAACTTGGAATTCATCGTCTGGTTCGTATTTCGCCCTTTGATGCAAG
>JAYEOK010000135.1:0-13777 GCA_034722915.1 Thermodesulfobacteriota bacterium
TGGTATTACCATGCTTGCAAATATTCTTGGAGACCTGCGTATACCCAATATGCCAACCTGCGGAATTGTGGCTCTTAATTTTGATGTTGAAACCTGGAAGGATGTAAAGAAAAAAAAGGGGACTCTTCTTTTTTTCAATTATCCTAAAATGTTGGAAACAATAAATTCAGCGAAAAATCTATAACTGTTTCATTGCCATGCCACATCAAAAAGTTAGAAAAGGTGCTGCTGATATCGCTCAGACCTAAAGGATGATGGATTCGTAAAAAGGTCAAATTTAAGTTGGCTAAGGCAGAATGATAAATTTATACGTCAGGACAGATCTGCCACAAGTTTTCCCCATTTGTCAAGTATTTCATGATTGATGGTTACGCCAAGACCATAACCCTCTAACAGTCCAGCTTTACCCTGATACCCAAAGCTTATTTCTTCATTGCAAATATCAGACTCAAGAGTAAAATCAGCATATCCTCCTTCCAGGTATCTGATTTTGCTGCAAAGAGCAGCTAAATGACGGCCAGCAGCAGAAAGAACTCCTGTCTCGCCCACATGACACCCCAACTGACAGAAAAAGCCGTTTTCCAAGGCATGGTTCCAGAGCTTTAAACTTTCTCTGAATCCACCGCACTTTGACACCCTTACGTTAAATCCCGAGCATCCCTGGTTCCGGATAAGATTGTCCATATCGCTCATATTACACATGGATTCATCAGCAATGGTTGCAATTGTTCCCTGCTCTGTTACCTGTTTCAACCCTTCCAGATTTTCTTTGGCCACTGGCTGCTCAAAACTGCTTATCCCTATGGAATCTGCAGCCAGTACAAACTCTATGGCTGCATTTGCTGAAAAAGCACCGTTGGCATCAATTCGTATATCCGGGTTCGGCCCCAGAGCGTCCCTGATACGAGAGAGATATGTGACACCTTCCTGAAGATTTGACACTTTAACCTTCACAAATTGCATATCCATTGATTTAATGACTGGCAGAAAAGTATCAAGGCTGCTGATGGATAAAAGCGGGATAACTGCGGAATGGGTAAAAGACTCGTTGACGGGAGTGTCGGCAAAAAGGCGCCAGAGTGGAACCTGCCTGCTCCTTGCAAACAGATCAAGACAGGCAAGCTCCACAGCACACCAGGCAGACGGATTCTGCTGTGCCAGGGGTTGCATCGCGACAGAATCAAGAAGCTGGTTTAAGCCGAAGCTGTCATCCCACTCTCTATTGGTGAGTTGTCTGCCCATTTTGATGGCAGCATCAACACATCCCGACAATATTTCTTCTGTAACATACTGCCGGGGAGTGCCCTCACCAACGCCTGTAAATCCATTATCAGATTCAGCAATGACTAAGATTGCCTCGCTTTCCTGCCTGTTTGCGAGATTATGAGTAATTGCCAGCGAAAACGGTATCTCCAGCCGGTACACCCTGAGGTTGGTAATTTTCATTCATTCTTCCATTTTCAATAAAGGGTGCAAGCTCCACAGCAGCGTCTTTCCACTGATACCATTGATAGGGTTCATTTACGATATGACCTTCCATACACTCCCAGGCTTTCCTGGAAAGATCTACTTTTTCACGGCCATCTGCCAAATGATCAATAGATAAAACAAACCGCCCGTTGCGCCTCTTCATAAGTCCCAACATTGCAGGAACCCGAGCCCGCCTATAAAAAAAATCCAATGTTGTATCCCTGGAAACAACGTTGCCAAAGACAGATACCTTCTCACGCTTATGTCTCCTCCATTCGGAGAATTCATCACATTCGGTAATAAGAAGACGTCCCTGTTTGATAGCATCAAGTGCCTTAAAAGCAACTCTTGGCTGGTCAGCATCGATGACCAGCACATCCATTTCTTCAGCTCTTTTCAGAAGTTGCTTACGTAAAGCCTCTGTTTTAAATTTGACGATAAAAGCAATTTTGTACCCATTCAGAGGAAGAGCCAGGGGAAGGTACTCAACTGCTCCAAAATGGCCGGTAACAAGAATAGCCCCTGTCCCGGAAGAAGTGACATTGTCCAGAATATGCTTATTTTCTATAGAAAACCTGCTCCCAAGGAACTTTTTCATTTCTGCAAAACTTCTATGTCCTAATAAAAGCTTTTCAAGATAATGTTCAAATATTCCACAGAATGTCAAAGTTATTTTCTTGTACGTATACAAAATATTCTGCCTATAGCCAAAGACAAACTTTAAACAGGATACTATTTTAGCTAGATCCTTACCTTGTAAAATAAAATAAAAACAACCAAGAAAATACAGATATAACCTGAGAAAGCAAACAGGGCTGACGCGAGTGAGCCAGACGTTAATAGGAAGTTGCAAGAACTGACTAAGGCCGATGTTTGGAAGGTGAGATGCCATTTTCATTGAGATAGATCCTCCTGCGAGAATATTTTAAGAACTATTAAGTTTCAATGCTAATTGCTAATCCAACTCAACTAACATTAAAAATTACTTGTATTGTCAATACCTTCGCCAAAGTTAAAATTTTGTCTTTTCCTAACAACGCTACACCACATATAGTATTTATGGTCTGAAGTATCATACAGCATAGCGTGTGTTGTTGGCATGAAAACTGATAAAATCAAATTTGGCGAAAGTATTGATCGTCAAATTCATTTTAAATTTTAGTATATTTATTTGTTATATTTATTTATCGGTCGATGTGGACTATTTTTTTACTCTAAAATACTTTTTTTTGCCTAAAAGCAACGATATTATAGTAAAGTGCCCAAAAGGTACTACTTTATTCTATATGCTGTTTCCTTGATTTTAAAGAAAGTTTTTCATTATGAAAATACCCCTTTTACATTCGCCTCTCTCCAATAGTAGGGCTTCTTCCAGTAAGGTTTCCCCGTTTTCATCGAAACAACAGCACAACAGCTGTGTGAATTCTCTGGCTGTTATTGAATATGTGAAAGAACATGCGCCAGGCATGCTCCCCAGGCTATTTGACAATCTTGAACTAGAAACGAAGGAAATTCAGGACGTTGAGGGGTTTTTATCAGATCCGAACAACTGGATTTCATCCAGTGTCATTATCAAACTTTTTGAAAATGCAAAAATTATTTTGGACGACAAAGATGCAGCATATCACATCGGTTTCAGCTCCATTTTAAAAAAACGTTTTGGCTACGTTCAGAAAATCATTATTTATGCTTTTGGCAACCCTGCTGCCGGCTTAAAAAAAATTCAAAAAGTAAATGATCTTTTCAATAAAACAAAAATCGTTAAACTGGATCAAGTTTCAAAAACAGGGGCATTGGTTAAGCTTTATTGGAATAAGAATATCCCGCTGAGCAGGGATTTATGTTCCTATAACAAGGGTATCTATCAGGCTATCCCCACCATCTGGGGATGCCCGCCTGCTGAGTTGATAGAAACAAAAGATTATTTTGACGGCGATGCTTACTGCGAATATCATCTCACATGGCAGCAGCCCAATCGGTTAAAATTATTCCTGTTCAAACTGCTTACACCCGGAAGGGTTATCCGCGAAACCATCAGTGAGCTTGAACGGGACAAAGAACTATTAAAAGAGAAATACCAGAAAATAAATACGTTAAACAGACGCCTGGAAAGAAAAGTTGCAGAAATGACCACTCTTCAGGAATCAAGTTCGGCCATTTTATCCACCTTGAAACTAGACGACCTGCTGGATGTCATCATCTCAAAACTGGTGGACGTTGCCGATCTGGACAGGGCCGGTATCTTTCTGGCAAACCAGGAAAATTCGACACTGGCCCTTATTCATGCCGTTGGAATCGATAGAAAGCTAATTGCTCAGTTTAAGGGATATGAAATTCCATTGAATAAAATGGACAATATCATTGCCAGGAGTGCCCACAGTAAAGATCCGATTTTTGTAGAAAATGTTGATGCCCTGTCACTGAATCCCGAAAATCAATTATTGAAAACCCTTCACCCCAAAGCCTTTATTCTGGTTCCACTGAATGTGCGGGGAGAGATAATAGGAATTATGGTGGGAGACAATAGCAAAAACCATGATTTTGTTCATAAAACGGATAAGAATTTCCTGAAAAGTTTTGCCAACCATATTGCCATGGCACTTGACAACGCAAACCTGTATAAACAGTTGCGGGAATCAGAAGAGCGTTACAGGGAAATTGTTGAAAATGTTAATGAAGGTATCTGGGTACTCGATAAAAAAGGAAATATACAATTTGCCAACAGACGCCTGATTGATATGCTTGGACATGCCAAACTGGCAGGAATGAATATTTCGCAGCTAGTGAAAAAAGATGCTGAAGAGCTTCTGTTGAAAAGTATCAGAGACAATTTAAAAGGTAAATTATCAAAAAGAGAAATGCAGCTGGAAACTGCCACAGGCGACTACAAAACAGTCCTTTTAAGCAGCGTTCCCATTAAGCATGAAAATTTGGTTTCAGGATGCCTGGCGATTGTGACAGACCTGACGGAAAAGAAGAATCTGGAGAAAAACCTGCTGCAGACGCAGAAGCTTGAATCTGTCGGGACAATGGCTGGTGGAATTGCCCATGACTTTAACAATATACTGACAGGAATTCTTGGCTATACAGCCATGCTCCAGATAGGACTGAGTGACAACCCAAAATTACTAGAACACACCAATATTATTGAAAAATCGTCCCTCAGAGCGGCTGACCTTGTCAAGAAGATGCTTGCTTTTAGCCGTCAGAGCAATAAGTCTTCGATAAACGCATCCACATCGCTTGACACGATCATTGAGGATTCCCTCTCTCTTGTGCAAAGTTCATTGCCCCTGGCAATCCAGGTAAAGCTGAACCAGGCTGATAACCTTCCCCCGGTTAAGGGTGATCCAACAGAATTACAGCAGATTATTCTCAACCTCTGTCTCAACGCCCGTGATTCCATGGCCAATGGTGGCACCATAACTATCTCCACTGACTTAATCCCACCAACAAAGATCAAACAGCTTCAATCAGAGTTAGCAATTGATACAGGCGATTATGTCCTGCTTACAGTAGCGGATACAGGCACCGGCATGACTGAGGAGGTACAGGAAAGGATGTTTGACCCCTTTTATACCACCAAGGAAGTTGGCAAAGGCTCTGGTCTTGGACTGGCCATGGTATATGGAATCATGCAGGGTATCGGCGGTGCTATCTATGTGGAGAGCAATCATGGTGAAGGAACGATTTTCAAACTCTTTTTTCCGGTTGCCCCTGATGATAAGGGTATTCATAATTTTCCCGGGAACAATGTGTAATCCTTCTTCTCAAAAAATAGTCTTGATCGATCTCAGCGTACGTTCCCCGCCGCCATCACGGTCTGGCCAACTTTCTTCCGCCAACGACTTGTCCGAGCGAGTCTATTGCTGACCAATCTCCGTCACTGGTTGTGATACCATGCAGTCCAGTATCGTTTGGTTGCAGACGTAAAACGGCGGCCTCAGCGTCTGTGCAGGTAGTTATCACTCGTCATTTATCGAAATGGAAACAGAACAAAATTATATCCGATCGGCCTGGGCACTGCTCTTGCCAGGGCACTGCGACCTGTATGTAGGAATCCATCTTAGTGCCTTACTCCTGAAAAGCTGTAATAAAAAAACAGGTAAGCGTAGACTCCGAGAAAACGGAAAGTTAATTTATGATCAATGAGTTGCCCATACCACCAAGGTACTTATCCCGGCTTTCCCGTTCATCACCGGTGCTAGATTTTGACTTTTACCAGTACATCAAAAATGGTAGCTTATCTGAATGAGTCCAAGGCCTGGTATAACAGCCTGAGGTCACAGGCTTCACAGCGTTGGAACAAGGAACTCACTGACATGTCGATGCGCATCGATGAGGCAAAGCAGGCAGTGGAGCACAAAGACAAGCAGGCGCATGCCAAACTTGCCGAACTGTTGGAACGGGCGGCAGCGCTGCCCAAGGACGAGGACTCAAGCAAATAGGTTTTCATGTCAAATTTTCCGATGGGGAATAAATAGCATCCGTCGGCAATTTTCAAATCAATGAGGCCTCGGAAATATTTGAAGAAATCGATTTACAACGTAAATATTCGGGTTGAAGGAAAATTCGTGCAACAATCCGTCAATTGTAAATGTTTGGATAGCGCACCAGGTTCGCTCAAGCCGGCTTAAGAGCTATATTGGTTCATATGCGCAAAAGCCGGATCGGGCGAAGATGGGGTGCTAGCCGAATATTTACTTTACAACTGGTAGGAAAGGCACTGGATAAAGCTTGATCAATGATGCAATTAACTAACACCGGTAAACGGTAAGGTAAGCCGGTATAAGTGCCTTGGTGGTATATTCAAGCTCTTAATTTAAAAAACACTTCCCATTTTCTCGGAGTCTACGCTTACCTGTTTTTTATGACAGCTTTTCAGGAGTAAGGCACTAACACCGGTGATGAACGGTAAGTGAGGCCGGCACTCAGTTCAGTACCCCCTTGAGGGGTATAAGTACCTTGTCAGAATATTTTCTTTGAAAAAAACAAGAAAATATTCTGTAAGGTACTAAGGAATTGAGATTTTTTATAGTATGGTGTTCAAAGTTACCCGGAGTCTATCCGAGAATAGGCATTTCGGAGTCTCGTACCTCGCTTGCCTGTTCAAAAGCGGAGATTTCTCGAAAAAAACACCACAGGCATATAGTTGATATTTCAATAATTTTTTTTTGATGAATCTGAAAAGTTTGGTAAAAAGACATTCTCGAACAGCCTCCTCGTCCCATTTAATCTGTTATCAATAAAGAGGTGTAAAATGAAAAGATATTTTCTTGTGAGTATTGCTGTACTGGTATTGCTGATTACATCGGGTTGCACCCAGGAAACTCAGAACAAGTTCAGCAGAGCCGTGCAAAATTACACAGGTACTGACGGTGTTCTTGATATCTATGCCGGAGAAAAACTTGTAAAGCGGTTCATCAAGATAGACAAAATTTCAACGGCAAGCAGTACCAGTGGCAGTAAATCCAGGGCATACCGTTATGGCTATGGTATTTTGGATGCGAACCAGAACCTTGTAAAAGACCCGGGAGAGAAGAAAGTCTATTTTGAGTTCAGCGATTACTCCACCAGTTATATTTTTTATGAAAACCCAGATGCATAAGAATGCAAGAGTATTCATAAGACGCGAGATAACCTTGTCACTGAAGTAATCGATCATTAACCCTAATCCTTCTATTAACCAAGGAGAGTACCATGAAAGAACTGTTGAAAAATATTGCATACACAGGCATTGGAGCTGCATTTCTCACTAAGGAAAAAATTGAAACACTAAAGGATGAATTAGTAGAACAGGGAAAAATCAAGGAAGACGAAGGCAAAGAATTTGTTCAGGAACTGGTTGAAAAAACTGCCTCTATCAAGGATTCTTTAGATCTCAAAATCAGCCAGATAATCGAACGGGAAATCAAAAAACTCGATATCCCCACTAATGCAGACTTTGCAGATTTGCGTCGACAGGTTGAAGAATTACAGATTGCCTTGAATAAAACGCCAGAGGCATAACGGAAAAACACAACGACGTGACCTTATGATCAGTATCAGAAAAATGGGGGCTATAGGTCGAACCTACAGACATCTCAAGCGATACCAGCGAATAATACGGCTTCTGTTTAAATATGGATTTGACGATCTTGTTGAAGGGCTGCATATTGATCAGTACCTGGAAACAGGACTGAAGATGATCAACAGAAAGCCGCGGCAAGAGATCGACAAACACTCCCGTCCTGAAAGGTTTCGCATGGCTCTTGAAGAGTTGGGCCCAACTTTTATCAAGTTGGGTCAGGTACTCTCCACCCGTCCTGATCTTATCCCACCTGAGTATTTAAATGAGTTGGCTGAGTTGCAGGATAATGTGCCGCCTTTCTCCTTTGCTGAAGTGAAAGAGATATTTCTTGCTGAAACCGGCAAAACACCCAATGAGCTGTTTCGGGAATTTGACGAACAGCCCATTGCAGCAGCGTCCATAGGCCAGGTTCATCGGGGACGTCTCCAGGACGGTAATGAAGTGGTGATCAAGGTTCAACGACCGAACATCGAGAACATCATTGCCGTTGACCTGGAGATTCTGGCACATCTTGCTTCACTCATGGAACAATATCTGGAAGAGGTGCAAGGACATCGACCATCCGCTGTTGTTGACGAGTTTGCCAGGAGCTTGTCAATGGAGATCGATTATACGGTAGAACTCGCCAATATCCAACGTTTTTCCCGACAATTCAGTGATAATGAAACCATTTACGTCCCACTTGTCTATTCAGATTTAAGTACCGAACGTATTTTGACCATGGAATACATTGATGGGATCAAAGCCTCAAAACTTGATACCTTGCGGAGCCAGGGGTATGATTTGCACCTGATCGCCGAACGTGGTGCGAACCTGGTTATGGAACAGATATTTGTTCATGGCTTTTTCCATGGAGATCCTCATCCGGGCAATATCTTCATTCTCCCCGACAACATTACCTGTTTTCTTGATTTTGGTATGATGGGACGGCTCAGCCGTGGAGACCGGGAAGATTTCACCGACTTGATGCTCTCCATTGTGACAAAAAACGATCGCAAAATAACAGATGGGGTTCTCAGTATAACTACCCAATTCGGTGAGATTGATCATGATGCACTGAGCCGTGACCTTGCTGACCTTTTAGATCACTATATGTACCTGCCTCTGAAAGATCTGCAGGCCGGGAAAATACTGCAGGAACTCCTTGATCTTGTGCAACGGCACAAACTCAGCATTAAACCGAATCTCTACTTGATGATCAAGGCACTTTCTACGATTGAAGGTGTTGGCTTAGTACTCGACCCGGATCTTGAGCTCATCAAGTTGGCTGAACCCTATATCAAAAAGGTGAAGGCAGCACGTTTTCGGCCAGGTCGTCTTGCCGAAGAAATTCATGAAACCAGTGGCGAATATCTGAAACTTATACAGGAGATGCCGGAAGAAACCCGAGGTATTTTAAGGCAACTACGTGCGGGAAAAATGAAGCTTGAATTTGAGCATCGAGGCGTAGGAAGGCTCGCAAAGTCCCTTGACCAGGTCTCCAACCGTATTGCCTTCGCCATTGTCCTGGCTGCGCAGATTATCGGTTCATCCCTGATTATTCTGTCCGATATTCCACCAAAATGGAATGGGATACCCATTATCGGCCTGGCAGGATTTCTTATAGCCGGTGTTATGGGGTTCTGGCTGTTGATTTCGATTATCCGGCATGGCCGTATGTGATGTATTGAGTTCTGCCATATCTTCAAAAAGAGTGTGGAAAATTACTCTGCTTCGTGTTTTGAAAAAAAAAGAAATGAAAAATAATTTTCGTGGCACGCCCATACCCTCAACATGCCTTTAGCACATGCTGTGGAACGTTAGGATTAGACAAAAAATACAGACATACACATCTGCAAAATGCCTGTACAATCCTAACACCGGTAAACGCTAACTAAGGGCGCATTCAACAATAACTTCGTACTCTGAGGCGCAATATAAACATTTAGAAAAACGCTATGCGATTATTTAATCCTCAACGTAGCTCGGCTACGTCTGCGGTTAAATAATCACAGATCGCTTCCCTAAACATTCATCTTACACCTCATAATTACGAACTTATTTTTGAATGCGCCCTAAGCCAGCACTCATTATAGATTGTATGGTTGCTGCACGTAAGAATTTGAAAGTCTGTCAACCATACAATCCAATCAGGAAATCAAACTTCTTTAATTCCTTCAAGTTTCCAGTCCTGTGTACCAAGAGGACGTGCCCAGCTCCACTCTTCAGCAAACTTCACCGGCTCTGTCATACTTCCCGAGATCAAATCTCCGCTTTTGTCATTCACAGTGTAGTCAAGCAGATTAGCAGTAAAAAGAACTGTAACAAAATCCTCTCCGCTTTCAGACCCGGCAGCCACCATCTTGATATTTCGGATGGAGATACTCTCAAGCTTATTGATCTCTCCTTTGGCTTCCATATCGGCAAATTGCTTTTCATATTCAGAGGCAAGCTGTTCCCCTAAAAGATGACGATAAGAAGAAATATCGCGTCGCATCCAACCCGCCTGAACTTTGAAAAACACATCTGAAGCCACTTCCATAAAGTAATCCACATCAAAATCAGGATCAGCAATACGGAGAAGCCCCAGCCCTTCCTCCAGGCTGGACTGTACCGGCTCGACCGGTGGAGGTGCTGACGTAAAACCGGAAGGAGCAGTAGAACTATTTCCGCCTGCAAGAGTATCCCGTTGTGAGGGCTGATACCCGGCTGGCGCTGCTCCGGGAGGCCGCTTAAATCGTTTATACAAAAAATACCCTGCAACGCCAAGCAGCAGTATGGGAAGTATGCCCATACCCGAACCACCCATGCCAAACATACTGCCAAGCAGCATTCCGCCTAACGCACCACCGAGCAGACCACCCATCAGACCACGGCTCATACCGGATTTCTTCTGTCCGGTCTGAGGCGATTTCTGCTGAGTTACCGGCGCTTTCTTGGTGGGTGTAGAACGAAATGATCGCCCACCGCCCCTGGAACGAGCATCGGCATAATCTGCCATGATACCTGCCTCAACAAAACAGAGTGTAAAAAAGACAAGAAAAAAAGGAGTTAATTTCCTCATAAACGTTAGCATACTTTGCCTCCAGATAAATTGAACATCCAAGATAATTTCGATTTCAAGAAATCTAACAGCACTCTTTACTTTTGTCATCTCTTTTACAATTAATGTTAGACTGTGATTGATCAGCAAAATATGCTACCGTTGGCAAAGATGTACGTTCATATAAACTGTTCATAAATTAAAAAATTTATCTATCTGCTAATGCTCCTGATCTTCCCGCCACTTGCCAAGGCCTGTGAGCCACCAGCAGGAATCGCCCGCCTCGCCGGATTCTTACGCGCTAACAATCAAAAATGCACACTCTGGGATGCCAACCTTGAAGGTCAACTTTATCTACTGGGGCAGAAGCAATCTCCTGTGGATACCTGGAGTAAAAGAGCCTGGAAAAATGTACAAGCCAACATCCTGGCACTTCGAAGTCAGAAGCTCTATACCAACAATGACCGCTATCAGAGAGCAGTAAGAGATGTCAATCGGGCACTGACGCAAAGTTGTATAGAAACTGATACCACTATCAGTCTTGCTGATTACCAGGACGTAAAACTCTCTCCGCACAAAAGTAGTGATCTTCTCCAGGCAGCAGAAGAATACAAAAACAACATCTTCTTTCCATTTTTTCAACGAGAGTTAGCAAAACTTCTGGTTCGGCAGAATGATCCATGGATTGGGATATCCCTCAACTATCTCAGCCAGGCAATTCCTGCCTTTGCCCTTGCCGGCCTCTTAAAAAAGGAATACCCGACATTTAAAATTATTGCTGGTGGAGGCTTGGTCACATCATGGCTGCGAAGCCCTGCCTGGATCAATCCATTTCCAGAACTATTTGAACATTTAGTCGCAGGACCGGGTGAAACTCCACTATTGGAACTCTTCAGTAACAATTCAACTCATAGACATCAAACACCTGATTTCACAGGCTTGCCCCTGGATAAGTATCTGGCTCCCGGACTGATCCTACCCTATAGTGCATCTACCGGTTGTTACTGGAATCGTTGTTCCTTTTGCCCTGAAAAGGCAGAAGGAAATCCATACATAAAACTTTCCTCTAATCAGGTAATGAAAGACCTCCGTACGCTGACTGACGAGTATCAGCCCCGGTTGATTCATCTGCTTGATAATGCTGTGGCACCGTCTCTTATGAAACATCTTATCCGGCAACCGCTTGGATCTGACTGGTATGGCTTTGCAAGGATCAGCCCGGAGCTCAGCAGTCAGAAGTTTTGTATAGAACTGAGAAAATCCGGTTGTGTTATGTTAAAACTTGGTATTGAATCGGGTTCTCAGGAAGTGCTTGATGCCATGGATAAGGGGATTAATCTAAGGGTAGTTGAAGAATCTTTGACAGCACTCAAACAGGCTGGAATTGCAACATACGTGTACCTCCTCTTTGGCACTCCCTCAGAAGACATCACCAAGGCAAGGCAGACCCTCGACTTTACCGTTCAAAATGCAGATGCCATTACCTTTCTTAATCTGGCAGTGTTTAACCTTCCACTGCACAGTGAAGAGAGCCACACGCTTGAACTCCATGATTTCTCAAGCGCTGACTTAAGTCTCTATTCCAATTTTCAGCACCCTTTGGGATGGAGCCGAAAAGAAGTGCGAAATTTTCTGGCAACTGAATTTAAAACCCATCCGCTAATTCGTCAAATCCTGCAACGGGATCCACCTTTTTTCACATCCAATCATGCGCCACTCATGTTACAAACATACTTTTGACACAGAGTGAACACAGGACAAGGAAGACAAAACTATGAGTAAAAAAACTGTGGTGGTCATTGGTGGAGGCGCGGCTGGCCTCATGGCAGCAGGGCAGGCAGCTTTATGTGGTGCAAGAGTGATTCTTCTGGAAAAAATGAAACGTCCGGGACGAAAAATTTGCATCAGCGGCAAAGGGCGCTGCAACCTGACGAATAATGCGGAGATTGAAGAGTTCATAGATCATTTTGGCAAGAATGGCCGTTTTCTACGACAAGTCTTTAGCCGTTTTTTTGCCCCTGAGCTAGTCACATTTTTTGAGAAAAATGGATTAAAGGTTACACTTGAACGAGGTGGCAGATACTTCCCGACAAGTGGAAAGGCCCCTGATATTCTGAAAGTTTTTCTCTCCTGGCTTGCTGCGCTAAAAGTGGAAATCCGTGACAACAGCCCAGTGAAACGTTTGATTATCCATGACAAAAAGCTAACAAGTGTGGTCACCAAGCAGGGCGAAATTGCCTGTGACACAGTAATCATTGCCACAGGAGGAGCGTCCTACCCTGCCACAGGTTCCACTGGTGATGGTTACCAACTGGCCAAGCATGTGGGCCATACTATTATTCCCATCCGCCCTGCCCTTGTTCCTCTTGAAATCGCAGGTGGTATTCACCCGGAACTTGCCGGCCTGGAGCTTCGTAACGTGGAGGTACGACTCTTTATTAATGGAAAACAAAAACGAAAGCTCTTTGGAGAGATACATTTTCTCAAATATGGTGTCAGCGGTCCGATTATCCTCACTCTCAGTGGAGATGCGGTAGATGGACTTCGGGAAGGAAAAAAAGTCGCTCTGGCTCTGGATCTCAAACCAGCGCTTAGCCGACAGAAACTCGACGCACGCCTGATTCGGGACTTTGAAAAACGATACAAAGAAATGTTTGCAGATGTCTTGCGCGGCCTGCTACCGGCTCAGCTGGTTCCACTTTGTCTCGAACAGACAAAAATCCCTGCCAATCGACTGGCCGGAGAAATGTCCAAAAAAGAACGGAAAAAGCTCCTGCAGTGGCTGAAAGATCTGCGTCTGCAAGTGAGCGGCTACCGTTCGTTTAAGGAGGCTATAGTTACTGCTGGCGGGATAAATCTCAAGGAAGTGGACCCAAGAAGCATGGAATCAAAAATCATTCCGGGTCTTTTTCTTGCCGGAGAGGTTTTAGACCTGAACGGGAATACCGGCGGCTATAATCTGCAGGCTGCTTTTTCTACCGGTTGGCTGGCAGGATGTTCAGCCGGAAAAAAATAAACATCGAACGTTCAACAGCGAATGAGAAAGCGAACGATGTTTGATTTGTAAAAGAACTGATTATGGGTTCGGTAAGGAACGTACAATAAATAACTTGAACAAATTAATGTATTTTTTTCCGTCTTCTGTGTTGCTCGTTGCTCACGTAACCCGTTATGCTCCCGCCTCGCGCCTTGAATACGAAAAAAAACTCCTATTA
>JAYEOK010000136.1:0-3385 GCA_034722915.1 Thermodesulfobacteriota bacterium
TTATAGAGATTTATTACCAGTCTTCTGGATTGTGCCGGCAGACCAAATGCGATATCGGATTTCATATCCCCTGGACGCGTAGATAACGATAGGAAGACGACTGTTGTATTGAATATGGAGGGAGGATCCAGGAACAAACGCACTAACTTTCTCTTTACTCTCAGGAACTGCCATCAGGGTACTTATAGCAGCATCGCTTCCCGTAACTTCATAATAAGTGTATCCCCAGCCTTTGAGTGGCTGGGGAACTATGCTCAGGCCGATACGGGTGAGGTTTACCCCGTCGGTCAGCATCACTTTGCCAGGAATAAGCTCTACCTTGAAGTTATCTTCTTCGCCTCGCTCTTTATGGGGAAGTTCAATCACAGTACGTTCCATTCCCTCTGCTGCAGGAGGGAAAGCTTTTAACTGAGACTGCTCTGCAGCAAAGGCCGGAGCACTGAATAATGCCAGACAAACAACCAGTAACTGTTTAAATATATTCTTCATTTTCTTTATTTCCGTTTTTGGATACCTTAAAATGAACACGTTGGTAGGCTTTCAGGCAGAATAAAATGATCCCGTTAGTAGCGTTGTCTATGAAAATACGCACGATTTCCGCGATCAGAGCGCAAGATTGTTTCAAAGCCATCTCCTCTCTGCTTAATAATGAAGTCCTGACCATCCAGGTGCATGTTTTTACCGTCACAATATCCTCGACGATTTTTCCCTTTCCACCTGGCGGTTACCTCACCATCTGAATGAATAATCATAGAAATAGCTATCCCACTACGCTCATTGCTACCTTGGAAATGACCTATTGCCCAGGCAGGAATGGCACTCCAAGCATCACCTCTGCCACCATAATTACCATTTCCTCCTCCGTAACCATCATCATGTTTAGCTCCAGAAACAACGTCTCTGTTCCGATGTAATGCTGGAACTCTGTCTTTCAGATAGCAAATTCTATTATTGATATTAAAATCAAATGCCCGGCAACGAAAATCATTGGTACATGAACGGGCGCATTGCCTAACATTCTTTGTAGCAAACCTGGCGTAATCATGACCGCTTCTGGCCATTCCACGATCCAGACGAAAACCATCTATATTATTATCGTGCCCTGAATTATACCTTTCTTTTACCCCTGAGACAATATCCCTGTTGTGCCTTGCAGGAGGAATTCGGTCTTTCAGCCAGCACGTTCGATCATTTCTATTATAATCAAAGGCCTGGCAACGAGAATCATTGGCACATTCACGGGCACAATGGTTTGCATTTTTACTATAAAAACTGGTGTAATCGCTACCTGAACGTTGAGTTTTTTTGTCAATCTGCATACCGCTGGCTTGATTAGCCATGGCAGAAGAAGCCACAATACTTATCAGTATGACCAGCCCTGTTCGAAATAACATATTTTCTCCTTTACTTTTTTTTATCAGTCTTTTTGCATCACCAAGGCACTCCCGTTCAGTACCCTCGAAGTCTAACGCTTGCCTAGTTGGGTATGAGTGCCAGATCTCCCTGTCGTTTACCAATGTCAGAGCTAAGGCGGAATACGCAACCCAAAGCTCATGAAAGAATTTATAAAAAAGTTTTCCGGTCTGGTCAAGGAAACTATCAGTGGATTTGACCGAATAGTTTTCAAAGATCTTGTACTCCCTTTGATGTCTTCCAGTGAGGTTATGTCTTTCTTCAGATCCAGAAGTATCCTCAACAAGGATTACAAACCATGGATGCTGCAACAAACAGCAGGAGTAATAGAATGTGCTGAGAAGTACGCAAAGGAAGCATGTGGTCATGGTATCGGGCTGTTGACAGGAACTCCATCATGTTCACCTTCGTATTCCCGGGCGTTACCTGGCAAAGACCATGGAATAGATTCACCTCTTGGTATACAATGAGAACCTCCTGAATTTTTATTCAAAATCAAAGGGATCCACTTCTCATTTTCCACCGGGCACTGGAAAAATAAAGTAAAATGAGGAGCCACCTTCAGAGTTGTTTTCTGCCCATATCCTACCTGAATGTGCCTCCAGGATACCTCTGCAAATTGCAAGTCCGAGACCTGTACCTCCTGCCCCGTTTTTTGTTTTAATGCTCTGTTTAAATTTATCAAATATTGTTTCAAGCTCAGTTTCCGGAAGCCCTATTCCCTGATCTTTTATTCTTATCTGCTGAAAAGTTGCTCCTGCAATATCTATTTCCTCAATAGTAATTGCAATCGTTGTTTCCGGCAGGCTGAACTTAAACGCATTATCGATAAGATTGTGCAGAACCTGAATGATTTTTTGACGATCAAACAGGGCAATATGGGGTTGCCTGGCATGAAAAGAAAGACATATATTTTTTTCATGCAGTTTAAATTGAACCTCATCAATTACAACAGCAACACTCAAATTTAAATCATTCAACTGAAAATTGTAACGAGCTTGTCCAACATCCAGTGTGGCCAGCTCCAGAAGATCAGTCAGAAAATTAAGCAGCCGCTCACCGCTGTCATGGATCAGAGAAAAATATTCATAAAGACGCTGCCTTGGTACCTTTTTATTTTTTTTCGACCCACATTGGCATAACCAAGTATGCCGTGCATGGGAGTTCGCATTTCATGGGACATGTTTGCCAGGAATTCAGACTTTGCGTTATTAGCAGATTCGGCTTCCTCTTTTGCCACCAGAAGGTTCTGTTCTATCTGCCGCCTTTCCACTATTTCTTCACGTAATGCAGTTTGTGCTTTGTGAAGATCCTTAGGGCTCATTCAAAAATAACTTCGTACTCTGAGGCGCAATATAAACATTTAGAAAAACGCTATGCGATTATTTAATCCTCAACGTAGCTCGGCTACGCACCCCAAGGGCATTTCCTGCGGGGCACCTGCGGTTAAATAATCACAGATCGTTTCCCTAAACATTCATCTTACACCTCATAATTACGAACTTATTTTTGAATGAGCCCTTAATCAAACATTCTTTTGTTTTCTCAAATTGAATACGCTCTGTAATATCAGTACAAAAACCTCCAACGGCAGAGATGTTGCCATGGATGTCCGGTACTGGAAATTTCAATGTGATAAACGTATATTTTCCGTCAACCAGGGATACTGTTTCTTCAAACTCCAGGGCTGTTTTTTTCTTTTTTACCGCTTCATCCTGACTGCGAAACAGTTCTGCGACATGTGCTGGAAATATATCAAAATCTGTTTTCCCTTTTATTCCTTCCAATGTAACATTGGATAAATATTCATATTTCCTGTTGACCAACATATATTTCCCCTCAGCGTCTTTCAGGTAAATTGGTGCTGGTACATTGTCTAACCCGGTTCAACCGGAAACAATTCAGTTCACTGGATAAGTGCCTTATCAGAATATGTTCAAAAAAAACAAGAAAATATTCTGTAAGGCACTAA
>JAYEOK010000137.1:0-3356 GCA_034722915.1 Thermodesulfobacteriota bacterium
AGTTCATACTGCATCTGCTGACGTTCGATCTGTTTGTCTAGATCATAGCCAGTGTCACTCTGGAAGAGGGAACAGCTGTTCAATAGCAGGAGTGCAGTCAGTATGACAGGAATCTGAAGTGCTTTAGTACAATACTGTTTCCGGATAAGCATATAATCAGTTAACTGTTTTAATGGAGGTGATCCTGATTGCCGGGAGTACAGGTTGCATCCGGGAATCAGGTGTGTTCAGGGCATAGTTTTCCGGGAACGGCATATTCATCAGATCTTTACCGAGAAGAAGTCTGACTCCAATGGAGACTCTTCCAAGAGAATCAATCAGTTTTATCTCCTGAGTCCCTGGAATAGCCATGGCAAGTTGTTCTGCCATGGGTAAATATCCTTTTCTATACAGTATAACACTCTCATTAAAGTGAAAGTGTCTGGCATTTGTTATCCTGCGGATACTAAAGTCATAGCCGCGCAAATAATTAGCAATTTGTCCTGCCATGCCCGTAACCCCGTTTCCATTAGACACCTCAATCGCTCCATCCAGGTTTGGAAGAGAAGCTTCCAGCTTAATCGAGGGAGCTTCGACAACATGATAAGCCAGACGTTTTTCAGTTTCTGTAACTGCTGATTGTAAAGACATGTTGGCAGGCGGCGTAACAGGCAAAGATTGCGCTACCTGTGCAACCGACTTGTTCTCCCGGTCGTTCAGCATCTTGGCAATCTTTAAATTGTTTTTTATACAACTGTTTTCCCCGGACAACTCTTGAGCTTCAAGCAATAAAGCAAGTCCTTTTTCATGATCCCCGCAGAGGAGACTTGACCATGCGTAATTGTTGTATAAGTAGGCTTGATCAGGGGCGCAATGTATGGCCATTCCATATGAGGCATGAGCCTTTTCACAGCAATGCAAAGCATCAAAGGATATGGCGATACCATTGTATGCCTTGCAATTGGTGGAGTCATTACGTATGGCTTTGGAGAATTCCTCAATGGCTTTCTCATATTTTCTTTGTTGGTGATAATACAATCCAAGTTTGTAATAAGAAGCACTGAGCGTTGAAACCGGTCGAATTGATGACCAGAATTTTTCAGCTGTCTTTTTATTGTATGAAGTATTTTTTTTAGAATCCAGCATATTGAAATATGAAAATTGGGGGGTATGCTGACTACAGCCACTACACAACAGGGAAAGTCCAAGCAGACAGAAAAAATTACTCTTCCACATAGATTGTTTCATTTTTGCAGCCCTTTTCTTTATCATCATATTATCCTTGAATGATTACCCGTATGACCTGAATCGCTGCAGGCCCGGCAATAACAACAAAAAAAGAAGGAAAAATAAACAGTGTCATGGGAACGGTGAGCTTTACAGGAAGTTTTGCTGCCTGTGTTTCAAGTCTGCTGTATCTCTTCTGTCTCATTTCCTCTGCATGTACCTTGAGTGCATTTGCCACTCCGGTACCATATTTTTCTGCGTGAATTAAGAGGCTTACCAGGTTGTCAACTTCAGATAAATTTGTACGGTGGGCAAGGTTTTTCAGACAGACATTACGTGCCTGCCCGGTTTTCAGCTCAAGTGACAGGATCTTGAACTCTTTAGCCAACTCAGGACTGGTAATATAAATTTCCTGTGACACCTTGCGGATAGCAGAATCAATCCCCATACCTGCCTGTACACAGATCATCAATAAATCCATGGCATCCGGAAAGCATCTGGTTAATTCCTTATGACGGGAATTTGTCCGTATTCTTAACAGGAGAAGCGGGAAAAAATACCCTGCACAACTGAGGACAAACGTTCCAAGGTAGAGATTAGTGCTCAAGGGACGACGGTAAACAAGATGGGAGACAGCCACCAGTATAATCGGTGCCAGAAACAATATAACGCGGAGTGTCTGGTAAAAACGTATTGAATGAGGGTTATAAATTCCGGCCCGCTGGTAAAAGATAGGGGTGTCAGAGTAAATACTCAGGTCAGCCTCTTTTTTGTTTTTGCCGGTGAAGTTGAAGTTTGCAAACAGGCCTTTCTTTTTTGCAGCCTGCTTTTTGACAACAGAAGGATCTGAAACATGAACTTTTTCACTCCATCGTTCTGTTCGTTTTACCAGTGATCTCTCTTTTTTCCGGGCAGACAAAAACATCATGAGAGCCAGGTAAAGCAGAGTAATCGCAATAAATGTTGATACTGAAAGTATCAGGGGTGTTATTTCCATAAGAAACTCACAAATCCAGTTGTACCATTCTGTACATTATAAAAGCACCTGTACACATCATTGTTGCTGCAATTCCCATTGCATACGGACCTAAGGGGTCGCTGAACAATACCGAAATATATTCAGGATTCATTACCATCAGTGCTGTTCCGGCAAGGAATGGTAATGCCAGCAGAATTCCGGCGGACAGTTTTCCTTCTGCACTCAAGGTTTGTATTTTTTCCCGAAAACGAAATTTTCTTCGGATAACGTCAGATATTTTTTCAAGCATCTCGACTAAATTGCTTCCGGTTTCGCGCTGAATAATCACTGAGGTAACAAAAAATTTGAGTTCCACGGAATCAATCCTGCGGGAAAATGTTCTCAATGACGAATCAATGTCTTTGCCAAAATTGATTTCTTCAACGATGCGTGCAAATTCTTCTGCAACCGGATCTGCTATTTCCTCACTCACCATTTTAAAACTGGATAATATTGAATGGCCTGCCTTTAAGGAGTAACACATGAGGTCTATGGCGTCGGGAAACAGGGACTCAAATTTTGCACGTCTTTGCTTGCGTTTAAACAGGAGATAAAGAAATGGCAGCAGGGCAACACCAGCTGAAAGCACAAGAGCGAAAGGGAGTGCTGTGTGTCGTGCTAAACAAATTAAAAAAGTTACTGCCCCGGCAGTCAGGGTAAAGAGGATATACACACCGGCAAGAGTTTTTACACCACCCTGCTGCATAAGTTCATCCAGCGTATTAACAGCAGGTATGGCAGAAAGAACAGTATTAAAGAGTTTAACATCACTTAATTTTCGATAATAGAGGATGTCCAGTTCATCTTTTTCAGCCAGGTTGGCTGAATATCGTTCTACTACTCTATCGACTGAACGAGTATCGGATTTTTTTAAAACCGAGTAAACCAGTTCAAAGATAATAAGAACTAAAAAAAAGAGTGTGACAGATAAGACGATTTCCATTGTTCACCTTTTCCAATCCAAAAGAACATTCTCAGTTCATAAATTTTCGTAACTATTCAGGTTGCAGTTGATAATTGAAACAAGCACTGTTCTGTAACTGTCGGGTGCAATACAGAAAAGTACAAATGCATTAATGCCGTTTTTCCAGTACATTCGATTGATTACCGTAGGTTGTGGTAGAGCGTAGCG
>JAYEOK010000138.1:0-13596 GCA_034722915.1 Thermodesulfobacteriota bacterium
AATATGTTCAAAAAAAAACAAGAAAATATTCTGTAAGGCACTAAATAACTGAGAACCCAGGCTCAATTGCTACTCGTGGCAAATGGGAATCATACAGATCACTATCAATGGTGAGAAGCGATGGATACAAAAAATGAAAATGTGGGACGGTACATGAAAATATTAGCTGGACACCGGCAGGAGCTGGAGCGCCGTTATCATGTCAGTTCCCTTGGACTGTTTGGTTCACGTCTGCGCAAGGAGCACCGGGAAGACAGCGATCTGGATGTATTGGTCACCTTTTCCCGCATTCCAGGGCTTCTGCAGTTTTCCAGTTTGCAATACCATCTGTCGGATTTGCTGGGGGTCAAAGTCGATCTGGTTATGCGTGATGCCTTGAAACCAGGTATCGGCAGTCGCATACTCCAGGAGGTCGTGCAGGTATGACGAGCAGGGTTTATTATACTAATTATTTCAGTGACTTTACAATCATGACTGACCCAAGCATCCAAAACAGTTCCATTAACGTCCACTGCTACTTTCGGGCTTGCTCCTTGTCACACAAGGTGATACATTAATGATAGAGGTGCATAACTATGAAAGATACAACCATGACAGTACGGATGTCTCACGAGACAAAAATCAGGTTAAATCAATTAGCTGAAGCTACAAACCGAACTAAGTCCTATCTTCTGGATCAGGCTATCAACGACTATCTCAGTATTCACGAATGGCAAATATTGGAAACAAAAAAAGCCGTTAATTTAGCCAACAGCCATCATGCGGAATGGATTGACCACCAAAGTATAAAATCTAAATGGATTGCTAAACTTGCAGATTAGGTGGCTCACGCTTGCTGCACAAGATCTTGAACAGGCTGAAGCATATATCGCTCAAGAAAATCCGACCTCGGCAGTACAGGTTGTCCTAAGAATAATTGAAGCTGTAGAATTACTAGCGGATCAACCGGGTATCGGGCGACCGGGACGACTCGAAGGAACCAGAGAATTGGTGGTCGATGGCACACCATTTATTGTTCCTTATCGGAAAAAAGATGCCTGTATCGAAATTCTTCGGGTTTATCACCAGTCGCGATGTTGGCCAGACACATTGTAACAACTAAGATTCGACCGCAGCCGATTCACTTCTAAAGTGATAGTGATACATTTCTTTTCTACAGTATCTTTTACAGTACCATGCCAAGACAAGAAAACAATATACTTACAATTACAAGAACTTGTCATGACAATTCGATGGACGCCGCCACCATTTTTCATTACGAATTTTATCCGTACTTACGGGAGATTGGCCATTTGGCTTTTCTCCCGTTTTTTGTCTTGGTATATTTTTTGATACTGTCTATCTTAATGACTATGTAAAAATTCAAAATTTTGTAAAGGCGGGAAGTCTTGGGCGCCTGGCTCTGCTTAATAGTTTCGGTGATCAAGCAGCAGCGTATTTTGAAGATATTTTACCTGAAGCTTTGAAGCAATATCAGCATATAATTGTCTTAACCCATATTCCTCCTTTTAAGGAGTCTTGTTGGCATGAGGGGAAAATCTCCGCTGCTGATTGGCTCCCTCATTTTTCCTGTAAGGCAGTTGGTGATGTTTTAAAGAAATTCATGTCAGCATACCCAGACCGCCAAATGACTGTTCTTTGTGGCCATACCCACAGCAGTGGCCAGGTTACTATTTTACCAAATCTATTGGTAAAGACCGGTGGAGCAGAATATGGCTCACCAATGATTCAAGAAGCTCTGGAGAGTGATGTAAATGATACCTGAGTTAATAAGGGCTATCATGAAGTTTGTACCACCTAAATCCTGCATAGCAATATTTTTTAATTAATTGAAATGCTGATAATAGTGGCTTAAACAGACTTTGTACAAAAATCATGATTCACCTTTTTAGTGAAGTTGTGAATCAATTAATTTCAAAAAATCACTACCCTTCGGGAGCGCCATGGGAACTCTATCTTCCTGAAACAAGACGCATCGCATAGGTTACTATAGCGCCACGCCTTGTTTCAGAAAGCTACAGCCCCCATGACGCTTGCAGGATTTAGGTACCAGATTATTTTACCTGGAACGAAGAGCAACAGGAAGAATACAAGATCCATATGCCAGAGAACGATGATGCAGGGCATTGGAGAAAATTACTTCTTTCTTAATGAAAGCTTTTCCAGGGGTAAGAGTACGCTGAGTTTTCCAACGCTCCATGATTACGATTTTGCTGATTTTCAGTTTCAGGAAAAATGGCGAAAGAAAGAACTTGCCGATTACCATGGTAAGCCATATTATGGTTCACTTTATTCCACCTGAACTCGTTTGCAGATAGATGGCAAGTTCAGTTATGGCATTCCTGAGGCTCAATATAAACAGACCATCAAAGACAAAAAGTCCCTCCCCCCATGAATGAACAAAAATTAATAGAAAAATTACGTCTAATTGAGCGTTTGGCATCTGGAGCAGGCACAAAAGGAGAAAAAGTTGCCGCAGAATTTGCCAGGGAAAGAATCCTTAAACGGCTGCGTCACCTTGAAAAAGAGGATCCTCCTGTTGAATATAAATTTACCATGAGGGATGCATGGTCACGAAAAGTTTTTGTGGCTTTACTCCGCCGGTATGGAATTAAACCATACCGTTACCACCGTCAAAGGCACACCACAGTAATGGCACAGTTATCAAAAAAATTTGTGGATGAAACCCTGTGGCCGGAATTTCAGGAGATATCTGCAACCTTAACAGACTACCTTTCAGAAGTTACAGATCGGGTGATTTCTGATGTATTAGACCAGGAGAGCACCGAGGCAAATGTCGTGGATAAACAAAAAAGAATTTCTCCTTAAATGCACTCAAAAATGGCCACCACTCCTTTAATCAAGGCACTACAAACAGTCCTGTTGCCAGATGGCTCACTTCAACTTGAGGGGAATACCAGAAACAGCAAACAGACGAAAAGCAGTACACTTCTACAACAGGAAATCTTTTCCGTTTACAAAAACGATCGCGGAAACTGGCTGCTCTTTCTCGGGTTTTCCGATACGGAAGTGCCTCTTCCTGATTCCCTTGATTTCTGGCGTCGCTTCAGTGGACTCTTTGTCCATATTCTCAAACTGACTCCAGACCTGGAAGAACTCCGCCAAGAGGTGAAAATTCCTCTGCCTGAAGACGAACTTGCCAAACTGCTGGATACAGTTCCTGCAATGATTGGCGGGGAATCTATCAACTCTCACCTCCTTTCGATATTCTGGGACGCCCTGAACACTTCTTTTGCCACGTCCATCAAGCAGTTTTCCGGCTCTGTAGCCGAATTTATCCATCATTATTCCCCCAACAGTCACTTGCTGGGTCGGATTTATTTCCATCTCGTTGAAAACAAAGATGACGATACACCTTTTGCCTTTCTGGCTACCTATTCGACCCGGATAGGTGGTGCGGGACAGTCAAAACATCTGCCCCTGAAATACGCCCTGCAGGAATATCAAGACGACAACAATAAACTGCTGGAGTTGCTGACTACTGTCTATGAGGCCGCAAAGGAGAGTAGGCTTATTACAGAACTGCTGGAGAGCAATGATCTCTTTTCTCCTCTGGCCTGGACCAGCCGTGATGCACACACTTTTTTACAGGAAGTTCCACTTTACGAGGACGCAGGAATCCTCTGCCGTATTCCCGATTGGTGGAAAGCTAAAAACAAAAGTGTGACACTGAAGATCAGTCTGGGTGAGAAACAACCGACCATGGTTGGTATGGCTGCATTGCTGGATTTTTCCCCACGCCTGATGCTGGGGGAAGATGAACTCTCGGTGGATGACGTAAGGCGGCTTCTTAATGAAGTTGAGGGTCTGGCCTTTATCAAAAATAAATGGGTGGCCGTTGACAGGGAAAAGCTGAAAGAGACGCTATCAGCCTATGAAGAGGCAGAAAAACTGGCTGATCAGGAAGGATTAACTCTGGCAGAAGCCATGCGTCTGCAACTGCAATCCGACACAGCGCTGCTGCAAACCGCCGGTGAAGATGTACTGGAAATTGAACACGGCGAGTGGCTGCAATCGGTATTTAACAAGATGGGGCACCCTGAGCAGCTGCCGCAGGTTAACACCGATGATCGTTTCAAGGCACAACTAAGGCCTTATCAGCACGATGGACTTCGCTGGCTCTGCGAGCTTGATAGCCTTGGCTTCGGGGCTTGTCTGGCCGATGATATGGGGCTCGGTAAGACTGTCCAGGTTCTTGCTTTTTTAAATATCCTGGCTGGCAGGCACAGGGCCGGAAAAAAACCTGCTGCCTCTCTGCTCATCATTCCCGCCTCTTTGCTTGCCAACTGGGAACAGGAAATCGAAAAATTCCTCCCGGATCTAAAGGTGTTCTTCGCCCATCCCTCTATGCATACACCTCACAGGGTAAAGGCACCACCAGGGAAAGAGCTGGCTCGTCTGGATCTGGTTATCACCACCTATGCCCTGGCTCAGCGTTATGACTGGCTGGCCGAATACAACTGGAACTATGTAATTCTTGATGAAGCACAGGCCATTAAGAATCCGGGCACCAAACAGACCAGGGCTGTAAAAAAGATTCCTGCTGTAAACCGTATAGCCATGACCGGTACACCTGTTGAAAATCGTTTAAGTGATCTCTGGTCACTGTTTGATTTTGTCAATCCGGGATTGCTGGGTACAAGCAAAGAGTTTTCCACATTCAGCAAAGGACTGGCCGACCATCCCGACGGGTATGGACGATTACGCAGGATGACTGCTCCCTTTATTCTGCGACGCTTAAAAACCGACACATCTATTATCAGCGACCTGCCGGACAAAGTGGAAATGAAGAGCTGGGCGGATCTCAGCCGTAAGCAGACAGTTATTTACCAGCAGCTTGTTGATAGTCTGGCAGAAATGCTGGAATCTGCCGATGGTATTCAACGTAAAGGCATGATTCTGGCGGCACTGACCAAATTCAAACAAATCTGCAATCACCCGGATCAATATGCCGGGGTTGAGGGCTATAATGAAAAGGAGAGCGGCAAATTTGCGAGACTGCGTGAAATAAGTACAGCCATCCATGAAAAACGGGAACAGATGCTGATCTTTACCCAGTTCAAGGAAATGACAGAACCATTGGCAAATTTTCTGGCAACAATTTTTGGCCGCCCCGGACTCATTATTCATGGCAGCGTGGCCGTCAGTAAAAGGAAAAAAATCATCGAACAGTTTCAATCGGATGAGTATGTTCCTTTTATGGTGCTTTCGCTCAAGGCAGGAGGAGTGGGGTTGAACCTGACCCGTGCCAATCATGTCATTCATTTTGACCGCTGGTGGAATCCAGCAGTCGAAAACCAGGCCACCGACCGTGTTTTTCGTATTGGTCAGCAAAAAAAGGTTATGGTGCACAAATTCATTACCAGGGGTACCATAGAAGAAAAAATCGATGAGATGCTGGAACAAAAGGCACAGCTTTCCGCCGACGTGCTGGCTGCCAGTGGCGAGAGTTGGCTGACAGAAATGAAAAACGATGAATTATCCGACCTGTTCAGACTCCTGTAAAGGGGGAGGAGATAAAAAATGAGTTATGGCTACTACCCGAAATATGTCACCGTTGCCGAAAAAAGAGCCAAGGCCAAGAAAAAGATTAAGCTGCTGAGAAAGAAAAACCCTGATATTCGTCCGATAATCCTTGAAGGAAAAGCTTTGGCGAAAACCTGGTGGGGCAAAGCGTGGAATACAAACCTTGAGAGTTATGCCGATTACAGAAACCGTATCGGCCGTGGCCGCAGTTATGTCCGGCATTGTGCTGTGCTTGATCTCCAGATTGTTCCCGGTAAGGTAACATCACTTGTTCAAGGCTCCATGGGCGCTCCCTATGAAGTGGTGATCTCCATCACAAAGATGAAAAAGAAAAACTGGCAAAATATAAAAAAAGAGTGTCAGTCCCGCCTTTCCTCCCTACCTGATCTGCTGGCCGGGAAAATTCCCAAGGATTTGCAGGAGGTTTTTATGGTTCAGGGCAAGGGACTTTTCCCGACTCCTTCGGAAATAGCGTTTGACTGCAGCTGTCCGGATTGGGCCTCCATGTGTAAGCATGTTGCCGCCACTCTGTATGGTGTGGGTGCACGTCTTGACGAAGATCCAGCGCTCTTTTTCACATTGCGACAGGCTGCAATTGATGATCTGGTCAGCCAGGCAGTGCAAAGTAAGGCTTCCTCAATACTTGAAAAATCAACAACGGGACGCAGCAAAGTTATTACTGATGACAAACTTTCTGATCTGTTTGGTCTTGATATGGATGATCTTGCTCCTGTCAAACATGCCCCAAAAAAGAAGACAAAAAAACAAAACCGAAAGCCAGCAGCCCGGAACGACTTACAGGGCCACCCAACTGGTATCGCTCTGGTTGCACACTGCCTTGATAAGAGCCGGAAGGGCCTCAGCATCAAAGAGTTGCAGGAGAACACTGGTTTTCCGGCAAGAAAAATATATGGCATACTGCATCGTCTAAAACAGCAGGGTAAGGTAAAGAATCCAGCATATGGTATTTACAAAAAGATCCTCTCTGAACAGCCATGACTGACCCAAGTACCCGGAATAGAATCCATTCATGTCCATAGGTAGCTATTTTCGGGCTAATTTTAGACCTGGAAGCGCAGACCCACTTTTAATTTTTCATAATTTTCCGGTTGACCAGAAAATTCTCCGAACTATACTCAGATAGACCCGAAAATTTTCGAAACCATCATGGAACGATACAACAGCAAAGCAATCAAAGAAGATCTACAGCGGAAAATGGTCTTTGTGGGTGGTCCCCGCCAAGTTGGCAAAACCACCATGGCCCTGCAGATTCTGGGTGGTGACGAAACCCATCCAGCCTACCTCAACTGGGATGATCTTCACGATAAACGTAAAATCAGCAAAGGCTACCTGCCACCGAATCAGCCGTTGATAGTGCTTGACGAAATCCATAAATATAAAGGGTGGCGTGACCTTATTAAAATTAAAGGCCTCACGATAAAAACAAAAGCAGGGTTAAGTTCCTTGTCACCGGTTCGGCCCGGCTTGATTATTATCGCAAAGGAGGCGACTCCCTCCAGGGGCGATATCACTACCACCGGCTGCACCCCCTTTCACTCTATGAATTGAAAACTGATCCCGGCCCGGCAGAACTGGCAGCATTACTGAAGTTTGGCGGTTTCCCGGAACCGTTCCTGGCCCAGTCGGAACGGGACTGGAAACGATGGCAGCGAGAAAGGATAAGCCGGGTCATCAGTGAAGACTTACTAAGTCTTGAGCAAGTGCGGGAGGTCAGTCAGCTGGAGCTGCTTACCCTGCTGCTGCAGGAACGAGCTGGTGGCCTGCTCTCCATCAACTCTTTACGCGAAGAGCTGTCCGCCTCCCATGAGGCAGTGACTCGCTGGGTCACCATCATGGAGAATCTTTACTACTGTTTCCGCATCAGGCCATATACCAGTAACAAAATCAAGGGGCTGAAAAAGGACAAAAAACTCTACCTTTGGGACTGGTCACTTTGCCCGAATAAAGGAAGCCGTTTTGAAAACATGGTCGCCTCGAATCTCCTCAAGTTTTGTCACTGGCTGGAGGATACCGAGGGAGACATAATGGAACTCTGTTTTCTGCGCGACAAGGAAAAGCGGGAAATCGATTTTGTCGTCCTTAAGAACAGCCAGCCCCTCTTTGCAGTGGAATGTAAAAGCGGCGAACGTCGGCTCAGTAAGCATATCCGTTATTTCAGTACCCGGTTGGATATCCCTTGCTTCTATCAGGTTCATATGGGCACAGATGACTACCTGGACAGCGATACCGGAGCCAGGGTTATGCCGTTGACTACTCTGGCCCGTGATGTGCTCAAGATATAAGTTACGGCTGAGAAGAACTTGCTGTCCTCAAATTTGACAAATTACACGTGGTGACACATTTCTTTCAGGAGACAAATTGTATCATTTCCCACTGGTTATCAATGATTTCCCTATTTGCTCCGTAAAAGTCTCTGGGTACGATGTGTTTTTCCCGGTTTGGCCAACTAATAAGTATCCTGTAACTCACTGTCCGCTTTTACCATACAGTGTCTGAACTCTTCTGCAACGACAGGTTCTGAATAGTGGGACAGGCTGACTATGCCGTAATGGGTATTCAGTTCAGGAATAGTGATGGGCAGAGTGACTATCTCTTGCGCATGTATACAGCGATTAAGCATGGCCTGTGTAATCAGACCGATTGAGTCACTTTCGGCGATAATATCAAAAAGTACTCTCATATGATCACACTCTATAATTCCCTGGGGGAGATCTCTGATATCACGAAGTGCGATATCTGCCACACTGGCCAGTGAATTGAGAAGGGGCTTGGGAAACCACATCACCGCCATGGGATAGGCAAAAATATCTTTCACTCTTACCTTCTTTTTCCGAGTCACCGGATGACCCTTGCGACAGCAAAAGTACCCCTGCTGTTTTGCCAGTGAAGAGATTGTGAGGTCTGTTGTATCGTCAAGCATCCTGGTGTCGGCCACAAAAAGATCAAGCTCTCTCTTTTGCAGCAAATCCAACAGTCTGGGGGTCTGGTCAATAATGATCTGAACGTTTATTTTCGGATATTTTCTGTTGAAATGAGCCACTGCCCTGCCCAGGGAAAACTCTGCCGGCAGGGGGCCGCTGCCGACAACCAGTTGCCCGGATTCAAGTCCTCTTAGAAGCGTCAGATCCCGTTCCATACCCTGCATATCACGCAGAACCGGCTTCCCTCGCTGCAGAAGATGTTTGCCAAAAACAGTCGGCACCACCTCCCGCCTGGAGCGATCAAAGAGTTTCACGTCAATCTGTTCCTCCAGAGAAGAAATTGAACGGCTTAAAGCCGGTTGGGAAATATGCAGTTTTTTTGCAGCAGCTGCAAAACTCCCTTTATCAGCAATAATTTCAATTTGTCTCAAATGTCGCAAGGTGATATCCATAACAAAAAGGTATCGTAACAGTGTCTTTTTTGCAATAGACAAAATGTCTATTTTCTGGAATAATAGTCCTTATCAAAAATTTCGGTCAACCTAACCGTTTCATTTTACAGAAAATTAAAAGAGGAAATTTTTATGAGATTGAAGCAAAAACTGCTCATCGGGCTGATGGCTTCTGCGTCCATTGTCATGTCCGCCGGGCTGGCACTGGCTGCCACAGAAAAACCCAACATTCTGGTGATCTTTGGTGATGATGTGGGAATGTACAATATCAGTGCCTATCATCGGGGGATGATGGGAGGAAGCACTCCAAATATTGATCGCCTTGCCGATGAAGGTGCTATTTTTACCGATGCCTATGCTCAGCAGAGCTGCACGGCCGGTCGTGCCTCTTTTGTTCTTGGTCAGCACCCATTCCGTACAGGGCTTTTAACCATTGGTATGCCCGGTGCAAAAGAGGGGATCATGGACAAGGATCCCACCATTGCGGAACTTCTAAAAAATCATGGCTATGTCTCCGGACAGTTTGGTAAAAACCATCTTGGCGACCGGGACGAGCATCTCCCCACAGCCCATGGTTTTGATGAATTCTTTGGTAACTTGTATCATCTCAACGCTGAAGAAGAGCCTGAAAGTGAATTCTATCCTAAGGATCCTGAATTTAAAAAGAAATTTGGGCCGAGGGGTGTGCTGCACAGCACAACAGACGGCAAAATTGAAGATACAGGACCTCTTAGCAGCAAACGTATGGAAACCGTAGAAGGCGAATTTTTAGCCGGTAGTCTCGACTTTATAGAGCGAGCCCATAAAGCCGGTAAACCTTTTTTCATCTGGCATAACTCCACCCGTATGCATGTCTGGACGCACCTCAGTGAAAAATACAAAGGCAAATCAGGTTACGGTCTGTATGCCGATGGAATGATGGAACTTGATGACGGGGTTGGTACTCTGCTCGATAAACTTGACGAACTGGGTATTGCAGATAACACCATCGTAGTTTTCTCCACCGATAACGGTGCAGAGAAATTTACCTGGCCTGATGGTGGAACCATCCCCTTCCGCGGGGAAAAAGGGACAACCTGGGAAGGTGGTTTCCGCATACCGCAGATGGTCAGATGGCCCGGGCATATCAAGCCCGGTACAACCATCAATGACATCTTCTCCCTGGAAGACTGGATGCCAACCCTGCTCGCAGCCGCTGGTGAGCCAGATGTTAAAGAAAAACTGCTGCAAGGTCACTCTGCTGCCGGCAAGACCTTTAAAGCACATCTTGATGGCTATAATCAGTTGGATCTGCTTACAGGTAAAGGTCCCGGTAAAAGAGATGAAATTTTCTACTTTGATGCCGCTGGTAACATGAATGCTTTGCGATACAAGGACTGGAAGGTGCATTTCAACATTATGGAAGGTGCTATCAATGAGGCCTATCTCAAGACACCAAGCTGGCCGCTGATAGTAAACTTGAGAATGGATCCATTTGAAGTTGGCCCGGATGCAGCGCTCTATATTCGCAATTTTTACGCAGATCAAATGTGGATGTTTGTCCCTGCCCAGGCCTTTGTTGCAGATTTCCTGAAAACTTTTGAGGAATTCCCTCCCACAGCCGGCGGTTCTTTGAGCGTTGATGCTGTGCTTCAGAAATTACAGACTGCAGGCAGCCAGCAGTAGCTGTTTTTTTTGTCACATCTTTTCCTAAAATGATCTGCAATGATATTTATTGCAGATCATTTTTTATTTTGAATTCATTTTATGAATCATACATCGTTTCATTTACCAATACTCTTCTGCCTATGCTTCACTGTTTTTCTGCCTGCCAATGTTATGGCGAACGATCCACTCCAGAAACTACCTCCCACGGATTACACTATATTTAAGGGTGAATGGCAGCGGACAGACGGGAATTATCACATCAAGGTAAAATCAGTTGGAGAGGCGAATCAGGTTTCAGCAAAGTATTTTAATCCCGAGCCCATTCATATCTCCAAGGCAGAAGTTTCAACTCAGCAGGACTTATTACGATTGGACATCAAATTTCAGGATTCAGGATATGAAGGATCAAGTTACACGCTCTACTACTATCCAGAAAAAGATGCTTTGGCTGGTTTCTACTATCAGGCAGTCCTTGACAGAACCTATAAGGTAATATTTTTCCGAAAAAACAACTAATCTACCCCACGCATCCAGGGAGGAAGTATGTACCATTTCAAACTGTACCGAACTCTTGTTTTCCTTTGTCTTTTCTCCATTTTTTTCAGCACCAACGCTTTAGCAGAAAATACTCCCCTCCCTTCATGGAATGAGGGTGCAAGCAAACAGGCCATCATCACTTTTGTTGAGGCTGTAACAGATAAAAACAGCCCTGATTTTGTACCGCTACCGGAGCGAATCGCTGTCTTTGACAACGACGGAACCCTCTGGTCGGAGCAACCCGCTTACTTTCAGCTCTTTTTTGCCATGGATAGAGTAAAGGAGATGGCACCTGCCCATCCTGAGTGGAAGACCACCCAGCCGTTTCAGGCTGTACTTGAGGGAGATATGAAAGCCCTTGGCGCAGCAGGAGAAAAGGGGTTGATTGAGCTTGTCATGGCCACGCATGCCGGGATGAGCACCGGTGAATTTTCGGCTATCGTCACAAACTGGCTGCAGACAGCCAAGCATCCCACCCTGAAAAGGGCCTATCCAGAGCTGGTGTTCAAGCCCATGCTCGAACTGCTGGACTACCTGCGGGCAAACGACTTTAAAACCTTTATCGTTTCCGGTGGCGGCATCGAGTTTATGCGTCCCTGGGTGGAAGATGTCTATGGGATTCCACCCGAGCAGGTGGTGGGCAGCTCCATTGTTACTGAATTTACCATGCGGGATGGCAACCCTGTGTTGACGCGTAAGGCAAAACTCAACTTCATTGATGACAAAGCGGGAAAACCGGTTGGTATTAACCAGCATATCGGTCGCCGCCCAATCTTTGCCTTTGGCAATTCAGATGGTGATCTGCAAATGCTGCAATGGACAACTCTTGGTGCAAAAGGAAAACGCTTTGCCGGACTTGTCCACCACACCGATAAGGGCAGGGAATTTGCCTATGACCGGGACTCCCACTTTGGCCGTCTTGATCAGGCACTGATAGAGGCAAAGGCCAATGATTGGACAGTTGTGGACATGAAAAATGAGTGGACGCAGGTTTACCCGTAACAGAAGACAGAAGACAGAAGTCAGATGGCCGAATCAATACGAATGAAAAACACAATAACTGCTGTTTTTAACAAACAATTTTCAATGATAAGTGAGACTGATGATTCATTATAAACGCTTTTCCCTTTTTCTTTCATGCGTTGCCCTTAGCCTGTTCCTCGCCCTGCAACCTCAATCCTGTCTGGCTGATTTTGAAGAACCGCGCACCTTGCAGGCAGCGTCCATCCTTGAGCCGTCCATCCTGAAGGGTAAACACCATACTGTGGACAGTGTAGTGAAAAATGACGGTATGTTTAATCATTACAGCATCATCTCTACCTTTGGTGATTTCAAAGCCAACTCCACCACTGGCCTGAAAACAGTAATCCATGAAATTGGCGCAATCGCCGCCATGAAAGAGGTGGAGGTTGATGATACTGCCCTTGAATCACTTAAACAATCCGGTTCAAAGACAGTTACCGGGCTCAAAAATCTGTTCACCAAGCCCCAGGAGACATTGGAAGGTGCCGCATCTGGAGTAAGCAGTCTGTTTCACCGGGCAAAGGAAACAGTGGGCAGCAGGAAAACCACGGGAGGTGAGGATAGCAGGGTAGAGCAAATTATCGGTCTTTCCAAATCCAAGGGACTGATCGCCTCAAAATTTGGGGTGAATATGTATTCCCATAACGAGGCGTTGCAGGAAGAGCTGGATCGTTTGGCACGGGCTGACTATGTAGGCGGACTCGGTATAAGTGTTGCCACCAGCTTTGTGCCGGTTGGTGGGCTGATACTGGGCACTTCCAACACGGCCCGTCTCCTGGAGGAAGCAATCAACACTACTCCGGCATCTGAACTCTGGCTTCGTAACAAAGAGAAATTGCTGGCCATGGGAATGAACGAGGGGATGGTTGAACTCTTTTTAAATAATCCCTCTTATTCCCCTGCCCTGGAAACATTTCTGGTGGCTGCACTGGAAAAGATGGATGGAGTAAAAGAGAAAGACCTCTTTATCATGGTGGCTCTACAGGCAAATGACCATGATATGGCTAAAACAATCACCGAGATTGCTGTCATGTCCGCGGGGTACCATAAACATGTCGCACCACTTGCCACATTTGCGCCCATGGCCCGGTTGACCTGCGGCATTAAAAAGGATGGTTCAGTTGTTGTGCTGCTGCCCGCAGATCATATTATCTGGAGCACCAAGGTAGCCGGCGTGGCCGGAGAACTGACGGAAAAGAGTGGCAAGGGTGATGGAGCTGGAACCGAATTATGGGTTCTTGGTGATTTCTCCAAACAGGCTGAAAGTGAACTGAAAAACCTTGGCTGGCAGCTGCATCCAAAATCATACCGTAAGCTGGTCCCTAAGGAACGGGAGATAAATAACTTGAACAAAAATTAATAGGAGTTTTTTTCGTATTCAAGGCGCGAGGCGGGAGCATAACGGGTTACGTGAGCAACGAGCAACACAGAAGACGGAAAAAAATATG
>JAYEOK010000139.1:0-5229 GCA_034722915.1 Thermodesulfobacteriota bacterium
ATTTAGGTCATGTTTGACCGATCTGATTGAGCAAAGCCGCAGGCGTAGCGGGCTACGTTGAGGACTTTGTGATTGATGATCGGCCAAAGATGGCCTGAAGACAAGATGCGAGATGTTCAAGTTATTTTTTACCGAGCCCTAAGCCTATCAGCTGAAACTCCAGGCGCTGGATAGAGGGCAGCTCCACGACGAAGCCAATTCATTCGGTACCCAACCCGCGCATATCAGACTGATCAACCGTCGTTACATGATGCCCCGCCTCTGACCATGAACTGGAGGATATTTATAAATAATCACTTTTTTTCATCGGAAAACCGATGAAAAAAAGTGGCAAGGGATTGTTACTTGTTCTGGACAGTGTTAACCATATCAGGAGCCTGTCCGAGAACACCCAAACTACGGGTACAAGTGCCCTTTCTCCCCAACTCTTCGTTGTTTTGAGAAAATAATGCTCGGAATATTAACTATATGCACCCCAGGGGTATTTCTTGCAGGGCACCTGTGCTTATTTTTTCAAAATGCCACGATTTGAAAAGAATTACCTATTCATTGGTAACACGATACACTTCTTCAATGGTGGTGATACCCGCAAGAACCTTGTCCGCACCATCACGTCGCAGGGTGATCATACCGTTGTCAACTGCCTGCTTACTGATGGCATTGGCGTTCGCAGTACCTAAGATAAGATTCTTCATGGACTGATCCATGAGCAGCAGTTCAAATATACCCTGTCGTCCCTTGAACCCGGTATGGTGGCAGTTTTTGCAGCCGCGCCCTCGGTACACCTGTTTTCCTTCCATATCTTTTGGATCCAGGCCCAGTTTTTTAAGGGCATCGGGTTCTGGTGTGTATCCTGTTTTGCATTCAGGACAGATGATGCGAACCAGTCTCTGGGCAAGGATTGCATTGATTGATGAGGCAATGAGAAATGGTTCGACACCCATGTCTACGAGACGAGTGATGGCACTGGCTGCATCATTGGTGTGCAGTGTAGAGAACACGAGATGACCGGTAAGTGCTGATTGAATCGCAATTTTAGCGGTTTCCGTATCACGGATTTCGCCGACCAGGATAACATCCGGATCCTGACGTACAATTGATCGCAGGCCGGAGGCAAAGGTAAGATCGATTTTTGGGTTGACCTGAACCTGTCCAATACCGCTGATGCGATACTCAACGGGGTCTTCCACTGTGATGATATTGATGTCAGTATTGTTGATTGCAGTGAGTGCTGCATAAAGAGTTGTGGTTTTTCCGCTACCTGTGGGGCCGGTTACCAGAACAATACCATTCGCAGCCCTGATCTGGTCGGAAAATGGGATAAAGCGATCCTCCGGCATGCCGAGATCAGTCAGAGAAATAAGCACTGAGGATTTGTCAAGCAGACGCAGTACCACTCGTTCACCAAAGGCTGTTGGCAAGGTGGAAACACGAATATCCACTTCTTTGTTGGCAACTTTGAGTTCGATGCGGCCATCCTGTGGAAGGCGTTTTTCGGCAATGTTGAGCTTGGCCATGACCTTGATTCTTGAGATCAGGGCAGATTGCACATGTTTGGGCGGGCTGAGCATATCATAGAGGATACCGTCAAGACGCTGCCTGATCTTGAGAGAGTTCTGGTAAGGTTCAATGTGTATATCAGAGGCTCTGTCACGTACAGCCTGGGAAAACATAAGGTTGACCAGCCGGATGACCGGAGAATCACTGGTATCATCGAGCAGATCTCCTGTTTCCTCGATCTCTGTAAACAGTGCTTCCGGATCTTCCTCATCAATGTCCTGCATGACTTCCTCAGCAGTGTTCTGGGTCATGTCATAGGCAAAGTTGATAGCTGAGACAATGGCTGTTTGAGGACAGAGCACCGGGCGTGCCCCGGTTAGATCAAGAATACGACGAACATCGTCAAGTGCCTGAAAGTTCAAAGGATTGTTGATGGCAATAAATGCGTCATCATTCGAAACCACGGGCACTATGAGATGTCTTTTCAGGAAAGAGATGGGCAGCAATGATGTGAAATCGGTCTGGATTTCAGAGGGCAGGGAGAAGCTGAACTCCATTTTGAGTTCCTGACCGAGTTTCTGGAGCAGGTCAATTTCATCTACTGTGTCCTGACGCATCAGGAGACGCAGCAGATCGTCTCCTTTTTCTTTCTGGAGTTTCAGTGCCTGGTTAACAGTATCAGCCGGAATGTCCAGCGTATCTGTGAAAAAATTTGCTGCGTATTGCATGGTTATAAGTTTTCGTTTTCAGGATAGGGCCAGGTGTCCTGTTGTGGGACGAGTCGTTCAATGTGCTCCCGGCAGATTCTCTGCAGGTTCATTTCCATTGGCCCGGCGGCACCTTTAATACTGCCATCTCCCTTGTCGACCGCGTTATCAATGACCTGCTGGTAGTAGTTGATAGCTTCAGCTGTCTTTCCTTCTTGTTCACATATGACACCGAGATTCATCAGGGCATAGGGTGATTGCGGATTGATGTCAAGGGCTTCCTCAAAGTAGTCTCTTGCTTCATTGTACTGCTTTGCCTGCAGCTTCTCGAAGCCGATATCAGACAGGCTCATGGCATGGTCGAGATTGACCTGGCGATGAAGTTCTTTTTTGACTTGTGGCATGACTTTACCCAGTTGCTCTTCCTTGGTCAGGGTTACTCTGGCCATGTCAGCTGGATTTTTAATAATGTGAGGAGTGACGAAGATAAACATATTAGTTTTTCGGTGGGTGGTACTATGGGTTTTAAAGAACCATCCCAAGAGTGGAATATCCCCCAGTAAGGGTACTTTTGTCTCTCCTTCGGTGGCATCATGACCGATAATACCGCCTATGACTATGGTGTCGCTATCCTGAACCAGCACTGTGGTGTTAGCCGTTCGTTTAAAAGTGGTTGGCCGGACTCCACCTAATCCCAGTGATTTTATTTTACTTACTTCTGTGGCTATTTCCAGACGCAGCGTATCGGCCTGGTTAATTTGGGGGGTGATGGTTAATCTGGTAGCTACATCCTTATATTCGTAATTTTCATACCCTCTTTCAGAGGTGTCGGCAGTATTGGATGTGCTTAGATAAGGGATGTTTTCACCAACACTGATTTCGGCCAGTTTATTATCCGTGGTCAGAATTTGTGGCGTGGCAATGATATTGATATCGGAATTGTTTTTGTAAGCCTTGAGCACAGCAGCGATATTGGGAAAAGTAATGCCGCCGATTTCAATACCTTGTTTTAAGACTCCAAGGCTGAAGCCTTGTCCAACAGTCGCTTCTGCAGCGGATCCAATTGCGTCACCTATGCCAAAGCCATCTCCTCCCCCAAAGCCGGCGAGCAGGGCCCCGGTATTGTCGGAAAAACTTCCTCCTCCAATCCACTTCACCCCCACATCAAAGTTAGCCTCTGTATCTACCTCCAGGATCAGTGCTTCGAGATAGACCATACGTCGTGGAATGTCTAATTTTTTTATTACATTTTCAAGGGCTTTGAATTCTGCACGCGAAGCCGTGATGATAAGAGAGTTGGTCTCTTCATCCGGCATAATTTTGACATCTTTGGAAATAGATGGTAGTTTTTTGGGTCCTTTTTCCTTCATCTGCTGCTGGCCGGGAAGGGCGGTAAGCACTGTAGCCAGATCTTTTGCTCTTGCATGCTGCAGGTAGACGACCTGGATATTTCCTTCATCCTGTTCCGGTTCTGAGTCAAGCATGGCGATAAGCCGTTTGACACGGAGAATATCCCCGGGACCCGCAAGTAGGATGATGGCGTTAATTCTGTCGTAAGGAACTACTTTGATGCCACTGACAGAGATCCTCGCCCCTTTTTTTTGCACAGCTGCCCGGTTAAATATGGCGTTGATGGTGGTGGCAAGGCTGGAGGCTGTTGCATGTGCCAGTGGTATGACTTCCATCTCATCACTGGAATAATCCACATCAAGGGATTCGATAATGGACAACAGTTTCTGGATATTGGAGAGGGTGTCTGTGACGATCAGCATTCCAGACTGTGTATGGGCAATGACCACCGATGTTTTGGATATCAGCGGGGCCAGTACTTTTTTCATCTCCTTGGGAGTTGTGTGGGTAAGAGGAATGAGCTGGGTAACAATTCTGTCCTCTGGGTTTGAGGTTTTTCCATGGTGCAGGGTGTCGATGTTTTCGGTACGGGCTCTCACTGTGGGCATGATTTTGACCATAGCTCCAGCCTGTATGGTAGTGAAACCATTCACCGACAATACTGATTCAAAGACCCTATATGCCTCGTCTTCCGATATTCTTGTGGGGGAAATGATGGACACAGTACCTTTTACTGTTTTGTCGATGATGAAATTTTTTCCTGTAAGTTCACTGATATATTTGATGAACAAACGGATATCCACATTGTCAAAATCAATGGTGATGAAGCGTTGGGAACTGCCCGCAGAAGTTTTTGGCGAATCAGTTTTTTCTTCAGCACTCATTAATGAGCAGGGGGCAATGGTCAGGATAGAGCAGAGAATAAGCAGAGAGAGCATCCTGCTTCTACGCAAAACTGTTCGGTTGACAGTACAGATCATGGTTCAGCTACCTGTTGTTTTTTCGGTTTTAATGTCATTCGTCGTCTGGGGCGTACTGGTGGAGAGGCTTCTTCCAGGGTGTCAATATCCTCTTCCATGTCATCAATGGTATCGTCATCCTCATTGATGTCTGCCGGGGTATAGACATCGGGCATGGGATAGCTTTGAGTTTTGCCGGTGGATGGCGGACTTTTCGTCTCTTCCATGAGCAGGATTTCGTCTTTACCATTCACAGTGAGGATTATTTTTCCCCGGCCAATGTCTTTGATAAGGGCATGCTCTATGGCATCTCCTCTAAAATAGATCTCCTGGCTGTTTTTTGATGATTTATTTCGAATGATAGCTCTTTGATCATCGGCTTCTCCGCCGATGGTGCCAAGCAGCGTCAGATCAAGGGACGTGGTGGTCAACACCGGTTCCGGTTCAGGCATTTTTACTTTTGTTTTATCCTGAACTTTCCCAAAAAGATTACGTTTGTTGATGATTGTGTAATCTTCTCTGGCCCGGTTGGTTTTTCCCTGTTGTCCGGCCGGTAACACCACAGCCCTGGTAATATTTTTGCCAGTGGATTGTTCTCCCGTTTTTGTTTGATCCACATTGTTCTTCTCTATCAACACATTACCTAGAGAATTGTATAACAATTCAACTGCTCCTGTCACCAAAAGAGTTATCAGGATAAAAGATAGAATGAT
>JAYEOK010000139.1:5329-13508 GCA_034722915.1 Thermodesulfobacteriota bacterium
AGCCTCTTCACATCAGCCTGCAAAAGAAAAGGAAGGGTGGAGGGGCCTGTTTCTGAAAGGGAGCATTACGTCGTCTGTTTTTGAAAGGTGATAATCTGGATCACAGTGTTCACGTATCCTTGCTCTTTTCCATGCTCTTGAATGGAAATTCTGGAAACAGAGACCACCTTTGCGTGCGATTCAACACCTTTCAGAAAAGTAACAAGATTTTCAAGGGTGATCTGTTGTAATTTCATGTCCACCCGTGACTCCTGCAGGGGACCATCGCTTTCCACTGTACTTGGCTTGATGTAATTGATTTTCGCTTTTATTCCTGCAGTGGTGGCCTGCTTTTCAATAAAAGAGAAAAGCGTAAAGTTGTCAGGTCTTTTTGCCAGACGTTTCTGGATGTCTCCTGATTGAAGCTGCAGGGCCTGATATTCTTTTTCCAGAATGCGTATCTCCTGAAGCTCCACCTGTTTTTTTGTCAATGATTTTTGCAGGCGCTGCCGGGATTCGAGTATTGGTGAAAAGATAAAAAATATGATGAAAAATACTAACACGAAGACAATCATGCCGCCGACCATGATTTTTTCACGCTTAGCCAGGCGTTTCCAAGGCGTTTTGTCCATAAGTGTCTGGAAATATGAAGATGCTGGGGAATTGTTCATTGTGCGTTCCCCACCACGTCTATTTTCAGCTCGAAACGAATTTTATTGTCTTTGGGAGTCTGTTTCGTTGAGCTGATGGTCACAGTGGTAAAGTCCGGTGATTGTACCAGCTTTTTTTTCATATTGTCCACGGTATTAAAGCTGTCCGTGATTCCCATAAGGCGTAATCCTTTACTTTCGTAGACCAGGCGAATAATACGCACATCCAGAGATGCAGGGATGCGCATGGAAATTTCACGCAGAATATGGAGAACCGTGCGTGGCAGTGCGGTTTCGTCACCATCATCTGTTGAATTTCTTACATTATCCACAGCAACCTGTAACTGCTGCACAGGGGCTACAATACGTTTCACGTCAGGCTGTGCTTTCTTGAATATATCATGGATTTCGGCAACGAGCATTGCCCGCTCTTTTTTCAGGACTGTAGTGTCATACCAGAGGTATCCAAGACTGAGGATAAGGATTGCAATGAGAGCCAGGCTACCCATTTTTGCCATATTACGATATTCGAGCAAATTGCTTTTATATGCAAATTCATCTTTAGAGAAGTTGAAGATGTTTTTGGACTTGTCTGCCTGTTTTCCTAAACTGAGACAGGCGATAAGAAATGCCGCATGAGCTTTTGTCTGCTCCGGCAGCTGGATGGGAAGGGGAAGCAGGCCGGCACGGCCACAGGTAAGGCAAGGCCTGGCAAAGGCTTCTTTGGCTTCAAGCCATGAGGAGACTCCTTTGGTTGTTCCTGCTGGTCCATCAATGTAGATCGGAATTTGTTCCCGGGCTGTTGGCAAAGGGAGTGGGGCAAGGGTTTGCTTCACAGCCAGTGCAAAGTCGTGATAGGATTCACCGCTGTGCTCCAGCCCCTGAACCTGGAGTGTTCCATTTTGTTCATCAATTGTAAATTCAGCTTTTGGATGGGCTTCAAACGGGAGAGGGTTGAAGGGTAAAGGTCTTACCAGCTGCAATTTGCCTGCTGAAATGAGGAAAAGGGTAGTGCTCTCAAGTTGCAGATCCAAAAAAATAAATTCTTCGGGAGCCTGACCTGTCTCCTGGATTTCAGTAATGGTGGGGAGACCGGAGAGGGTGATGAATTCCGGTGGAATACCAGCCTGTTTCAGGGCAGTATGATATTCAGCCAGAACCTCTTGTTTGATCATGGCTGTAATGATTTCGGAATCTGTTTCGTTATCCTGCGTATTGACCATAGTGTCAATGAGCATGGTATCCATTGCCTCAGCACAATTTTCTTCCAACTCAAAGGGGAGGATTTTGTCAATGGATTTACTATCTGAAAAGGGCAGAGCAATGTTGAGAAATGAAAAGAAAGAAGCACCTAAGGAGAGCAAACAGCGGCAATCGTTGCAATCAAGAGTGGTTGTCAGCTCATTGATTACTTCTGTCACCGTTTTATCCTGAGTGATTACAGCAGCAGAGGCAATGATATCTTTGTTAATATCATTTTTAAGGAGGACTGCCGTAAGCAGGTCACTCTGTATGTCTATGGAAAGAATTTGTGATGCCATATTATAAAAAACACGAGGTAAGCACCCTGAAAAAACAGGGTATACACTCCGACTTCGAAAGAATTTATATGGTACTAAGCTTTTGACCTAATTAGTGCCTGAACGAAAAGTCCTATTCAGAGCAAATTCGAATATCTAAATTCGAAATACGAAACAATAAAAGAAAAACTGACAAATTTAAAAAGACAAAAACAATCTTCCATCATACTGTTTTGGCAGTTGTTTGTCGTTTTTTATGTTTTTTGTTTTGAATTTCGGAGTCGAAGTTTATACCCTGTCTCTTTAGGGTGCTTACCTGTTTCGAATTTCGTGCTTCGAATTTCGAATTTATTTTTGGCCATCAATGGTTTTCGTTCAGGCACTAATTAGTACCTTAAATTATACTATCCACTATCTGCGTAGAACTGTCAACTCTGATGGATTTGTAAAAAGCCAAAACATCCCTTATCCCGTCATTCCCGCCTATGCGGGAATGACGGAGCAGAGAGCTTTTTACGAGTTCATCAACTCTCATTCGCTGTGCCACCTTAGAATGGCGATTCCCTCGTTGCTGCGTTCAACCGTTGCAGTTATTGTTTTCTGCTGCGTGTGGAGTTCAGCTGTGGCCTGTATTGTAAAAAATTTGCTCACCACTGTTGCAATATTCTGTTTGTTGATTGTTTCAGCGATATCGCCCGGAAACGAAGGAACTATTTTATACCATTGCGGGTCTGCGAGTTGCTCTATGTTTCCTTCATCTTCCCGAAAGCTGATCATGCTTTCCGCCATACTTTTAGTAAGATCATTGCCAATAGCCTGGAGCAACAGGAGATCAGCACTGTTAATGTTAATTTTTCCATCATCTCCTAAAAACGTGAGCAGTGGAGCCAGTGCCGGCTTTTCTTCAGTTCCGTAAAGAAGTTCACGGGTGATACCTTTGATCTGAAGCAGTTCTTCAATGGATTCAACGGGACCATTCTTGCACGAATAGGGTGGTGTCAGAGAGTTATAATAGCTTGTTTCCGCCCCAAACTCTTCTTCTCCGTCACCATCACCACTGTCTATCCAGTCGATGAGACAATCGATGATTTCCCGGGCGTCTCCATCTTCAACAAAAAAAGGCTCTTCCCGCAGCAATCGCCAGAGAATATTGCGTACATCACTTTCGCGTTGCGCCTGTTGATCATTTGCTTCTTTGTTGTTCGTTGTCTGGTCTTCTTTTTTTCGAGTGACCATTGCATTGATTTGAAATTTTCCGGTTTCGTCAGCAACAGTTATTTGTACATTACCCTCCTCAAAGAGAGCGCTGAAATCCTCATCAGCCATAAGGGCCCAGGAGTCATGGGGGGAATCAAAAGTGTTTTCTTCCAGATCCAGCAGGAGTATCTGTTCGCCGATTGTGATGCCGGATCTGGCCATTTCACCAAGCTTGACACTGTTTTTCAGCCCTGCAGAAACAATATACGCCTGTCTCATCTCACGGTTGAACTGCAGGGTGACGATGGCAAGCACACTCACCAGGCTGATGACAAGGAGCAAGGCCATGCCTTTTTGATTCTTGAAAGGATGATTAATCATTGTTTTCTCTGGCAACGGGCAGAGTAAGACTGGTTTTGAATACTGTTCCTTCTTCCCCTTCTGCTCCATCGTTAAAACGGAGTGTGACAGTTATCAGCTCAGGCAGGGATGCTGCATCCTTTACTTCTTCATCCTCTCCCCAGTTGTCCACATCTTCACCATCCTTATTCCGATAATCAAAGGCAAGCTCCTGAAGGTTGTCACAGAGCAGCAGGCCAGGGTCATCTTTTATTTCGTCGTCAAGCTGCATTGACTGTTCTCTGCGATAGAGGAGAAGTGAGTCAGAATCAGGATCTTCCTGAACCTGATAGCTGATAAGAACATGGCTTAGGTATGGAGTATCGGGATGCAGTCGTATGTGGGCAGTGGAAGTGAATTGCAGGGTGTCTGCCCTGTGACCTTTCATGGATTCGCTTGTTCCCTTGAACAGCATCTCTTTACCCGGGTAAAAGGATTCAAGATCTCCCATGATACGTTCCATGGCAGTTTTGGCTTTGGAATAAGTCTCTGTCTGGGATGTGGCATGGTTGATGATATGAAAGGTGGCATTATAGGATGAATATGCAAGGCCTATGACCATGGCAAAAATGGCAATGGCCATCAGGAGTTCAAGCAGTGTAAAACCTTGGCTGCGGCGTGTCATTTGTCTTTCCGCTGGTAACTGTCCAACTGATAGTTGTAGAGTTCTTCGCCCCATGAAACCACCAGGATCAGGTGTTGCAGCGTATCGCCAAGTTGTTGCAGGGAAGAAACTTCCGATTCATGAAAAACAGCATCTTCGACTTGTAAGTCCCACTGAAAGCCAGGGAAGTCATCGCCAAAATCACCGCTGTCGGCAAAAATTTCTTTCTCGGATTGGAATTTGGCCAGCTGCATTCGGGCAAGAAGCGGAGCCTGGATATTAAAGCGGGTTTCCGCAGCCAGGGCAACAGAGGTAGACTGTGAGCCAAAAAGACTGGTCAGGGCAATGGCGAGGATAGCCATTGCAATCATCACTTCAAGGAGAGTGAATCCTCTGTTTTTCATATGCTGCAGTTACTTGAAGTCAATTGTTCCCTCTACAATTTTAATTGTAGGAAGAAAAGGGGAGATGAGCAGGCTGAGGCTGTTATTCCCACTACCAACCAGATGAATAGCGGTTTTGTCCATATAGCCCTGTTTTGATATCCATATACCGTTTTTTGCCGGATCCTGATCACTGCTGCCGCTTGCCTGTTTTATTTCATTGATTCGGATTTTTCCAGGCAGGGTGATTGAGGCGCGGGCCGGCAAAGATTGTTTTTTTTCTTCGTCCGCCTGTTGATACCAGAGTTCGCGTGCAGCCGGGTTATAAAAAATGAGATACTGTTTTTGCTCTGCGATTGCCTTTGCACGGCAGCTTTTAATCAGTGAAATCACTTTTCGTGATCCGCTTGCCAGGTCGTCGCTTATCAGGGAACTGCGAAGACTGGGAATACTCAGGCCCAGGCTGACGGATATCAGAAGACAGACGATGAGGAGTTCCAGAAGAGTGAAACCTTTTTGCAGGGCAGGATGTTGCACCAGCCTCCTATTCGATTTCCCAGTTATTGACATCTGCATCCGCATTTTCACCACCGGATTCATTGTCTGCGCCGTAGGAGATGATGTCAAAATCGGTGTGAGTGCCGGGGCTGAGATAAATATACTCATTTCCCCAAGGGTCTTTTGGAACTTTTCCCTTTTTCATGTAGCCGCCCTGACGCCATTTGGCGGGCAGCTTACCCACTGATGGTGCTTCAATAAGAGCCTGCAGTCCCTGTTCTGTACTCGGGAATGTGCCGTTATCCAGTTTGTAGGATTCGAGGGCGGTTTCAAGGGCGGTGATCTGGGCAGCTGCCATTGTTCGTTTTGCATCATCGGGATGTCCCATGATGCGTGGGCCTACATAACCGGCAAGGATACCAATGATCACGAGGACTACGAGGAGCTCGATGAGAGTAAAGCCCTGAGAGCTGCGAAAGGCACGGTTTGCGGAAAAAAACCTGCTGAATTGCATCAAGGTGGCAATGAGGAGTAGAGATGCGAACAGTTGCAGAGCAAATAATGGATGCAGTGCAAGGTAGCTGAGTGCTGTAACAGGCGTAAGGAGAACACGGGTTATTTGTTGGAGAAAAGAGTTGCCGGAGATGATTTCAGCCAGTGGTAGAGAGACATGATAGTAGCTGCTTATCAGTTCTCTGCCAAGTGTTGAAGGTCTGAGAAAGCTGTCGCGAAATTGACGCAGGATTGTGACCTGGATGTTGTTGATGTCCCCGTAGGCTGCTGTGGCGATGAAACAGGCATCTTGGGTTTTGATCTGGAGTTCATTGGCGTAGATGTTATAAAGCGTGCCTGAACTGGATGTGAGTTGTGCGTAGGCTCTGATATAGTAAGTAGTGTCTGGAGTGAGATTTAAGATGTCACTGCGAAACTCTCCATCGCCATCACCGTCTTCAGTGCATCCTTCCCGGAGAGTATTTACCTTGAAAGGATTAAAGTCTGCTACGTCTGTTATTGTGTTGCTGGTACCAGTACCGTCATCTGGTGTTGATTCCGAGTCGGAAAAATCTTTCAGCCCGGGGGCCGGGGTAATGCCATAGCAGACGCCTCGTTTATCGACAGTTGCTGAGCTGTTGCCTTTAGCGAGATATCCACCAGTGGTGACACTGTTACGGGTGACATTGGCAGTTGGAGTTGTGACAATATAGTAGCCGTCAGGAGTGTGAATTCCGCCCGCCTGACGAATCCTGGCAAGTTCTTCGGAACTGTATCGAAGCACAGCGAAATCACTGTCTGTACCATTCTCCGCAGATCCGACGAGGATGATGGTTCCGTCCTTCTGAATATATACTGCGCGGGCAATATCATTGTACTCAGAAAAATCAGTCAGGGTGTAAGTTTGCGGCTGGACCATACTGTCACGAACTTCCAAAGGGCTGAGGTTTAAGGCTGTTTCTTCCTCTTCCTCTTCCTCTACTGCTTCTTTTGTTTTGGTTGATGCCTCAGTATCCAGTGCATGACCTGTTGCGCTATAGTGCAGGAGAATAAAGTCTGTGTCCTGATTTTTACTTCCGGAACCGGCAAGGTAGATACTTCCATCTTCAGCAATGGCCAGGCTGTAGGCAACGCTGTCTATGCCCAGATCTGTCTGGAGCATTCCCTGGTCGGCAAAGGTTTGGTCAGCTGTTCCATCATGGGTGAATCCGGCAAGCAGAATGGTACGATAGCTTTTTCCAAGGGTTGCACCCGCTGCCAGGATTTTGCCGTCTTCAAGGATTGTAAGATCATAAAAAAGAGAATGTACTTCTTCTTTGCCTGAAAGGGCAATTCCGTTGTTTCCAAATTTTTTGTCAACCCGGCCATTTTCCAGAAAAGAAAAGAGTGCTGCCCGGCTGACAGCTTCAGTGCTGCTGAATCCTGCCAGAAGAATGCGACCATCAGTTTGCAGCGCTGCACTGAGTGCGGCAGAATCTTTTTTATCTGTTTTATCTGCATCTGCTTTTGTACTGGTCACAAGACCTCTGCTGCCAAATTTTGTGTCCAGCGATCCGTTGCTGTTCAGACGGGCAAGGAAGATTTGTGTTGTATCTTTTCCTTCACTTGTGCCGGCGAGGATGATTTTCCCATCTTTTTGCAGGAGTATGGACTGGGCCCTGTCATCACTGTCCGGAAGTGGAATGACCATCTGTCCGTCCCGATCAAAGTCCATATCAGGAAGGCCATCAGCATGCAGGCGGATAACGGCAACATCCAATTCGTTTCCATTGTCTGTTGTGCCTGCCACCAGAATCTTACCATCTTCCTGGATAACCAGGGCAAGACCAATGTCATTGCCGGAACCAACAGCAACAGTTACCTGGCCATTGACGTTAAAATTTTTGTCCAGGCTGCCGTCGTTAAGGTAACGGGCAATGGCAATGTCGGTATCTGATCCGTTTTCACTTTGTCCTGCCACCAGAATTTTACCATCTGGCTGAACTGTGACAGCAGAGGCTCTATCATCATAGATGGAGAATTTCGTGGTCAATTGTCCATTGTTTCCAAAATTTGGGTCAAGGCTTTCCCCGGCCCCGGACAGGAGTGGGATTGATAATCCCAAAAGAAGCAGTAGAGATGTTTGTATAAAGAGTTTCATTGATTTTATTTAGCCATTTTGTATTTTTATAAAAAAGTAACTATTGGTGGAAATCAGTTCCCTGCGTGTAGCGCCACAAACACAAGCACCTGAATAGTTAGCAAAAAAATATAATTTGTAACTATACCATGTAGAATACGTTTTTTCAAGAATCCGGGGGACAGGCAGAAAAATAGAAATCCCCCGCTTTGGGCTCGGTAAAAAATAACTTGGACTTTCCAATTCGTAACTGCACCACATCTTCAGCCGATTTTATATATTCACAATCCTCACGTAGCCAGCTACGCTGCGGTTGTGAATATATAAAATCGACTGAA
>JAYEOK010000140.1:0-3272 GCA_034722915.1 Thermodesulfobacteriota bacterium
GCGAGGCGGGAGCATAACGGGTTACGTGAGCAACGAGCAACACAGAAGACGGAAAAAAATATGCCCCGGAGGAAATGCCCTTGGGGTACATTAATTTGTTCAAGTTATTTATTGTACGTTCCTTATTCAAACCAATCCTTTATTTTCTTTTTTGCTTTTGCTTTTACCTTTGGTGTAATATATGCGGCTACTGTTCCAACAGCCATTACCAGGACTCCCAAGTCGTCAGCATACCCAACAACAGGAATCAGGTCAGGGATTGCATCAAGTGGTAAGATAAAATAGCCTAAGGCTCCAACAATTGTAGTTTTAGCCCACGCAGGAGTTTCAGGTTCTAAATAAGCGTAATAAAGGAACAAAGCTTTTTCCACAACTTCCATTCCTGCTGTTACGGCATATTTCCCCAATTTTTCCCAAAAACTTTCTTCTGAGTATTCTTTTACATATTCATTATCCCCTTTCTCCAGTAATGCTTTAAGGCATTCATAACCTTCATTAATTTCTTTAAATTTTTTTTCTGCTTTTTCCTGTAACTTTTCATTCTTTTTATGATGTTTATCCGGATGCCAGATTTGTGCTAAATCCCGATATGACTCTTTAAGTTCTTTTTTCGTAAAATGATCTGGTAAATCAAATAATTTTATATACTTCTGAATCTCATTATTTTTCATTGTTCACCTTTTCGGCTAAAGAAATAATCATCTATTTTGAAATAATCCCAGGGGTAAGGCTACAGATGGGTCGTACATAGATTCACCGTATAGCACAAATTCTCAGTTTTTGGACGTATTCCACATAAAAAAGTTTCCTGACCCATTTTTTTCCTGTGTAACTGAATAAATCCTGTTCGAGTAATCAAACCTGCTTCCATACTTTTTTTCCATACAAATTTTTGCAGTAGCCCGCACTTATGGTTTTTTTCTACTAAAAAACATATGCTTCCTCCTGGCTTAAGAAGCATTCTGCAATAACTCAACTGCTCATATAATTCTGTATAATCATGTTTGTTGCCGGAGGTCGAAAAAAATATCAAATCGAAGCGTGGTTTACTGAAATAATTTTGCAGACCATGTGTGATACGAACAAATTCTGTCTGTTCCGGAGCATGAAAAGCAATCTGTTTATCTAGACTCTTGCCCTGCGGAATGTCCGTATTGTCAGTTGCTTGAGGATATTTTCCATACCCGCGGCTACCGCCCCAAGAGTATTGTTACAGCAAATGAAGAATCTGCGATTTTGACTATGATAAAAGCCGGAGTAGGGTTGAATTTTATGCTCGAAACAAAAGCTAGACAGCTTGCTGAAGATGGGCTTCTTGTGGTGTGGGAGCAGGAACGATTTGTACAACCCTTATCTTTTGTTACCCTTAAAAGTGAACAGGCTGATGTAAGAGTTCAGATGATACAGGGAGTGATTGGCGAAATCAGTGGATGGTGAGATAATAATGCAATAGTTGTACAAATGCAGTGAACAACAGAGTACGGGATTCAAAAACGCTCTCCTCAGGCAGGGCGTTTTTTCACCACTGGCCTTGAAGCTCTCTTTGGACTGCACTTCTTACTTGATTGGGATATTCCTCGGAAAGATACCAGATACCTTCAATCTCTGAGGGGCTCAAGCCGCGATGTCGGGCAGGCAGGTCAGTACGAAGGAGAAAAACAATATCACTGCTGGCCCAGGGGTGTCTGTGCCAGTAGTGGTGGCCTGTGATATCAAAGCCCCTTGCTTCCTGCCCAAAAGAAAAATCAACTATTTCAAAATTATTGATCTTGTTCTTCAAGACAAATCCTTCTTCCCTTATCTCTGCTTTTTTCGTTCCAATTCTGTCATCCCCTCCCATGATCATACTGGAAGAAAGCAATGCCTGGTCTGCATCTGAGAGCGTTACCACCACCTGCAGTGCCATATCACTTATTGCTGGAAGTCTCTCCAGAAATCGATCGACCGATACATCAGCTGCAGCAAAAAGGACAGTACCCAGTTTGAATGTGCTTTTTAATTCTTCAGAACTCAGCAATGGATGATTCAGGCGCATTTCATGTAGAGCCCTGGACACAAGTTTCCCACCAGCACTGTAGCTGATCACATTGATATGCTTAACTTTGGTATATTTTGCCAGGAATTTTATCAGTGTACGCAAGGATGCGGTTGAATGTCTGGCTCTCTGAACATCGCTGCCAAGAATGTAACTGAGAATATTCTGGTGGGACGGCCAGGAAAAAGCAAAACCAATGAAATCGCGACCGGAAAAGTGGTCAATTTCAGCAGTCAAGGCAACGGACTTTAAGAAACTTCCTTTGGCTCCATGAACATACACGATGATTTCTTTATCTCTGGCTTTACCCAGCTTGTCGTTAATGTTACCGGCAAACTCTTTTAGCGAAGAAGACAAAAACGGATCTCCAGAGTAGATTTCATCAGTATGGATCTTTGCTGTTTCTTTGGTTGCTTCAAGGCTGAGAGGTATAGACTTAGGATAATCGGAACGAGTTGAAGCCAGGTAAAGATCCTCCCAACTGGTCAGATGATCACCAAAACGAATTTGAACCTCTCCTAAGTGGAGCATATCACTCATTCCGTTACCATAGGGGGGCTTATTGGAAGAGTGCTACGGTGTTCTGTTGGTAGCATAAAACACAGGTACAGATGTGGTTTTTTCCTCCTGGTTGAGGTGGAAGTAAGGATCAACTGTGGCGTCATGATAAATGACTGGCGCAGGCATCAGGGGAACTGAATTTGGTTCAGCACAGCCGGACAGAAAGGCCATAAAGAGGAGAATGGTGAATAAAAAGACACCATTTGTATTCAGAGCCTTTCTGGCATTATTCATTCTGTGAATGTTCTCTTTTTTAATGATTTCGTAAAGACCCTGATCCCGGTTTGCTTTTCATTTATCACCGGGGTTAATTTATCGTACCTTGCTTTCTTTACATTTCAGCATTTTCCCCTCTAATGGAGTGAACAAAGCCTCGTTACCCTTGCTCCAAAATTCCACCTTACCAGTGCTATACTCTTTTGTATATTTCGCACCACTGGCAGCTGGAACCAGACGTAGGCTAACACCGGTGATGAACGAGAAAATAGGGGACAGAAAATAGGGGACAGACCCCAGTTTTCGGTCCCTATTTTCACTATTTTCGTCCTGTTTTCGTCAAGGAGAGCGATTTGCATCCCCCTATGATAATGCTGTGTTTGAGTTACAGGAGAAACTCAATGAGAACGAACAGCATGATCTAATGTGTCCGTTACCCATTTATTAAGACTTTTACCCG
>JAYEOK010000141.1:0-13369 GCA_034722915.1 Thermodesulfobacteriota bacterium
CTAAACTATAGTTTGGCTGAAGTGACAAAAATATGGAACCTGATAACGATGCTTTTTTTTCACTTTGCAATACAATTTCGCAATTACGATCTCAAAATGGTTGCCCCTGGGATCAAAAGCAGACAGTTAAAAGCCTCAGGAAATATTTCAGGGAAGAGTGCGAAGAACTCATTGAAGCCATGAGCGAAAACAACCCGCCTCACCTCTGTGAGGAAATAGGAGATGTCCTTTTCCACCTGATCCTTTTGTCTGAAATCAGCGCTGAATCCGGTCATTTCGCCATCGAGGATGTTATCAAAGGAATCAACGATAAAATGATGCGAAGACATCCACATGTTTTTGCGAACAGTCCTATGGGTGACGAGGAAGAGTTAAAAAAACAGTGGAAAAAAATCAAATCACTTGAAAAGAAAAAAAAATAAATTGACACAATCCATCTCTCAATGTATTTTTTGTGGTTTTGTTGTAAAGATACGTCTATACGTATTCCTGTTCCACGCCGTGTGAAACAGGACCTCTTCGCTCTTATCTTTCAGTAAGGGCCTAACACCAGGGGAATTATTCCCTACACCATGAGTCCACGAGGAGGAACTTATGCGCAGGTATGAAACGATCTATATTCTTCGCCCCACAATGAGTGAGGATGAGGTCACCGCAGTAATTGAGAACACCAATGCTATTCTCAGCACAGATGGAGGCCAGGTTATTTCCATTGACAAATGGGGATTGCGTACACTTGCCTATCTGATCAACAAAGAATCTCAGGGGTATTATGTTTTCTGTGATTATGCCACTAACCCGGCAAACGTAGAAGAAATGGAACGTAAATTCAGAATTGATGAAGCAGTCATGAAATATATGACAGTAAAAGTTGCTGATTCAATCACTGATGAAGGAGTTGAGGCTGCCCGCGGAGAGTACCAGGCCGCAATTGTAGCTGCTGAAGAGGCTGAAAAAGACGCCGAAAAGCAGGAAGAAAAGAAGCCAGACGCCTCAGCAACAGTCACCGAAACAGTAAAAGAAGAAGTAAAAGAAGAAAAGGAAGAAGTAAAAGAAACCCAGGAATAATAGTGGCTGACATTACATTCCATTCAGGAGATTACTATGCCCCCCAAAAAACGAATTTTTCAAAGAAAAAGAGTCTGCCGTTTTTGTACCGATAAAGAAATGTCAATCGACTATAAAGATCCGAAGACCCTTCGCAATTTTATAACAGAACGCGGAAAAATTATTCCACGTCGCATCTACGGAACCTGTGCCTCTCACCAGAGACAACTGTGTTCAGCCATTAAACGCGCTCGCCAGATCGCACTGCTTCCCTATTCCGGTGCCACCCAGAGGTAATCAACCGGAAAAGGGTTGTAATTCAGTGAACAGGGAAGAGGATAAATCTGCAGATGGCAAATATGTCCAGCATATTCTGCTGGTCACCGCAGTTATTCTACTTCCCGGTTTCCTTGGAGCCATATTTGGATGGGTGCATGGGCTCCTTCCCCTCCTGATCTTTTACTATCTGAGACGATATGGAAAAGACAGAGGAAAAAAATATATCCTTTTTGGATGTCTGCTTGCATGTGTAGCAGGCTTAGCTTTTCAAATTATTGAAGAGCTGCTGTTCTCGCTGACCTTAATTCCTCTGGGTTTTGTGCTGGCTGACTCTGCTGAAAACAGAGAATCCATTAATCTTGCAGGAATAAAAGGAACATTTGCTCTAGCCGGATCGTGGATTCTTGCCACAACAATCCTTACCTTCGGCATGGAACATCATCCATATACTCTCCTGATTGATGCATTGAATCAAGGGATGGATGAAGCGATTGCATATTATAAAACAAATAATTCTGTGCCTGCAGAGACTCTGTTTTTACTTGAACAGACTTTTGCTGTGATGAAGATATGGATCCCTAAAGTGATGCCCGGTGTACTCACCTGCATCACCCTTCTGATTACCTGGTTTAGCATGGTCATCGGCAACCGGATGCTTCACAAAAACACAGGCTCAGGTCCGTGGCCGGAGTACAAATTCTGGACTTTACCAGAAAAATTAGTCTGGGCATTAATTATTTCAGCAATACTGGTCGTACTGCCCATGGAACCTGGTAGAGCCATAGGACTGAACGTCCTTATGACCACCGGGTTGTTGTATTGCTTCCAGGGCACGGCCATCATGCTCTTTTATTTTTCTAAATGGAGAGTGCCTTTATTTTTACGAATATTAATTTATGTCCTCCTCTTCTTCCAGACTTTCGGAGTTATTCTTCTCGGAATTCTTGGAGTGGCAGATGTATGGACAGACCTCAGGCGACTGAAAAACACTGAACAGGAATGAAGTTTTTACTTCGTCATCGATCAATTTTAGTGCCTTACAGAATATTTTCTCGGAGTCTACGCTTACCTGTTTTTTTTGAACATATTCTGATAAGGCACTTATCCAGTGAACTGAATTTTTTCCGGTTGAACCGGGTTAGTTTTTACGAGCTTGTCAGGAATGACAAGCTCCTGAAAAGTCATATAACAAAAACACCCTTTGCATAAGCATAGGTTGCTATACGAACGAACGTAAGGAGATCACAATGGAAGTTATTTTAAAAGAGACTATCGACACCCTTGGCCGGGAAGGCGATATCGTAAAAGTAAAACCAGGGTACGCGCGCAACTACCTTCTTCCTCAGCAGAAAGCCGTTGCTGCCAATGTTGCAAACATTGCACTCTTTGAGCAAAACCAGGCAGCAATTCAGGCTCGCATCACCGAGGAAACAAACATAGCCGAAGCACTTGCCAAGAAACTCGCCGGCACTACTCTCAGTATCGCAATGCTTACAGGCGATGAGGATCGACTTTTCGGCTCTGTTACATCAATCGATATTGCCCAAAAGCTTGCTGAAGACACCAGTGTTGAAATCGACAAAAAGAATATTCTCCTCAAGGAACCTATTAAAGAACTTGGAGAGAGTAATGTGACTGTTAAAGTTGGATTTCAAACAATAGTAGATATTACTGTACAGGTCGTACCTCTGGTGGAAACTGAAGAAGCCTGATTTGTTCCATCATTTTTTATCAGTAACCATACAACACACTGTCAGGGGAGACGCCTTGCACAGTGTGTTGTCATTTAAGCATCAATCCAAACCTGCTGTTGACCTATGAACCTCCCTCCACCTGACTCACAAGCTCCAGCTATTTCCGGTGGAAGAATGCCGCCTCAGAACATTGAAGCCGAACAATCAGTGCTTGGCACCATCCTTCTGTCTGATCATTCGCTCTCAACTGTACTTGAACTTCTGGAAAGTTCCGACTTTTATAGAGATAATCATAAGCTGATTTTCGAGGCTATGATTCTGCTCTTTGAAAAAAATGAACCTCAGGACATCGTCACGGTTTCCAATCAGTTAAAAGATCAGAACAACCTTGATCAGGCTGGTGGAATTGCTTATCTCGCAACTCTCACATCCATTGTTCCTGTGACCTCCAACCTGATTCACTATGCCAGAATCATTCGCCAGAAGGCAGTTCTCAGAAATCTTATTACTGTTAATACTCAAATTGCCAGTCGTTGTTATGAGGAACAGGGAGACATCGATACCCTTGTTGATGAAGCCGAACAAGCTATCTTTGAGATAGCGCGCTCTAAATCAGACCAAAGTTTTACTGCCTTGAAGCACATCATCCCTGATGCCTTTGATACTGTTGAACAGCTTTTCAAAAGAAAAGAACAGATCACAGGTGTTCCCACCGGCTTTCCAGAACTTGACACAATGACTGCAGGCCTTCAGCCATCTGATCTGATTATTCTCGCTGGCCGCCCTTCCATGGGGAAAACAGCTTTTGCCATGAATATCGCCCAGAACACTTCTCTTCTTGATAAAACAGGTGTTGCAATATTTAGCCTTGAAATGTCAAAAGAACAGCTTGCCATGCGTCTGCTCTGTTCTGCCGGTCATATCGATTCTCAGCGTGTCCGTACAGGTAAACTGCACGAAGAGGACTGGCCAAAGCTGATACGCGCAGTAGGCATGCTTACTGAAGCCCCCATGTATATCGATGACACCCCGGCCATCTCTGTGCTTGAAATGCGTGCAAAAGTTCGTCGGCTTGCAGCTCGATATCCCCTTGGTCTGATCATTGTTGATTACCTGCAACTTATGCGCGGACGAGGCAATGGTGGTGAAAACAGAACTCAGGAAATCAGTGAAATATCCAGGTCTTTAAAAGCCATGGCTAAAGAACTGAAGGTTCCGGTTATCGCACTCTCCCAGCTGAATCGAAGCCTTGAAACTAGAACCGACAAGCGGCCCATGATGTCTGATCTCAGAGAATCCGGTGCCATTGAGCAGGATGCAGATGTAATCTGTTTTATTTATCGTGATGAGGTGTACAGCAAGGTAGACGACAATTCCAACAGGGGAATTGCAGAAATCATCATCGGAAAACAGAGAAACGGCCCCACAGGCACTGTCAAATTGACATTCATCAAAGAGTTCACTATGTTTGAAAATCTTAGTCGTTATGATCAGCCAGACGGATTTCAATCAGAATAATATCCCAGCTGTTTTAACACCGGTGATGAACGGTAAGCCGGCACTCATCTTAGTGCCCCCTCGAGGGGTATAAATACCTTCACCAATTTTTTTCACGCACGAGGCCTTATCCCATGTCTGTAAATGAACAACAGGAAATACTATACGACTTTAAAACCATTGAACAGAAATGGCAGGATCAATGGTTAAGCAATGCAACATACAGGGTCAGTTCAGACAGCGACAAGGAAAAATACTATGTCCTGGAAATGTTTCCCTATCCTTCCGGACGCATTCACATGGGCCATGTACGCAACTATTCCATAGGCGATGTGGTTGCACGCTATAAACGTTTCCGTGGTTTTAATGTTTTGCACCCCATGGGCTGGGACTCTTTCGGACTCCCTGCTGAAAACGCAGCCATCAAAAACAACACCCATCCAGCCCGCTGGACATACGACAACATCGATTACATGCGCACTCAGTTGCGTCAGCTTGGTCTTTCCTATGACTGGGACAGGGAAATTGCCACCTGCAACCCCAAATATTATACATGGGAACAGCAGATCTTTCTTGAGATGTATGAAAAAGGGTTGGTTTATCAAAAAACAACAACTGTCAACTGGTGCGAATCCTGCCATACCGTACTTGCCAACGAGCAGGTCATTGAAGGAACCTGCTGGCGTTGTGATGAACTTGTAGAAGCCAGAAACATGAGTGGCTGGTTCTTCAAAATTACTGATTATGCTGAAGAGCTGCTTGCTGATCTGGACAAACTTGATGGCTGGCCTGCCAAGGTTGTAACCATGCAACGCAACTGGATTGGCAAATCCACGGGTCTCCAATGTGATTTTCAGGTTGATGGCACAAACGAAAAGCTCTCCATCTTTACAACCCGACCCGATACCATTTTCGGTGTCACCTTTATGTCCATTGCTGCTGAACATCCCTTGCTTGAAACGCTCCTGAAAGACAATCCACGTAAGCAGGAAATCAGAGATTTCACAGCACGTATAATTACCGAGAAACAGCAGCAGGCTCATCTTGATGTCACTGAAAAAGAAGGCATTGCAACCGGTCATTACTGTATCAATCCTTTTAACGGGGACAAAATCCCCATCTTTGTGGCAAATTTTGTTCTCATGGCATATGGCACCGGAGCTGTTATGGCAGTCCCTGCCCATGATCAGCGTGATTTTGAATTTGCCCAAAAATATGGTCTTGCAATCCAACCTGTCGTTATTCCGAATGAAACTGAACTGACTGGCGATACGATGGAAGAAGCCTCTACCTTGCCAGGCATTCTCGCTGATTCCGGAACATTCACGGGAACTGATTCAGAAGCTGCCAAACAGCAGATTATAGACTTTGCCAAAAATCAGGAAATTGGTGATGCCCATATCACCTACCGTTTACGTGACTGGGGAATTTCCAGACAACGTTACTGGGGCGCGCCCATTCCAATGGTTCAGTGTGATACCTGCGGTGTCCAGCCTGTTCCTGTTGAACAGCTCCCGGTCACTCTTCCGGAAGACAGGGACTCCCAGCAAAACGATTGCGCCCCCCTGCATCAACGACCCGCTTTTTACGAAACAAGCTGCCCGAAATGTAAAGGTAAAGCAAAAAGAGAGACCGATACCATGGATACCTTTGTGGAATCTTCATGGTATTTTGCCAGATACACCAGTCCCCGCTTTACTGACGCCCCCCTGAACAAAAAAGAGGCATCACACTGGTTACCTGTAGATCAGTATATCGGTGGTGTGGAACATGCGATTTTACATCTCCTCTATTCCCGTTTTTTCACCAAGGTTCTTCGCGACCTTGGCTATCTTGACATTGACGAACCGTTCACCAACCTGCTCACCCAGGGTATGGTTATTAAAGATGGTTCCAAGATGTCCAAATCCAAAGGAAATGTTGTTGATCCCAGTGATCTGATCACTGAATATGGTGCGGATACCACAAGACTTTTTTCACTCTTTGCAGCGCCTCCTGAAAAAGATCTGGAATGGAACGCCAAGGGTGTTGAAGGCTGTTACAGATTTTTAAACCGTATTTTTCGCTTTGTTCAATCTCACAGGGAAAAAATCATAGCGGGTGGTGAAATTAAGAATGACGAATTAAATTCCGCTGATCGGGAACTTCACCGCAAAACCCATCAGACGATCAAACGGGTCACCAACAATATTGAGCAGAACTTTCACTTTAATACTGCCATCAGCGCAGTGATGGAGCTCTTCAACACCCTTTCCTCACTCAGCAGTGACAAAAAGAAAGAAAAACCTGGAAGCCCTGTTATCTGTGAAGCCGTTAACAACCTCCTTGTTCTTCTCTGTCCCATGGTTCCCCACTTTTGTGCTGAATTATGGTCAACTCTTCATCATGAAACCACAATTGACGACGAACAATGGCCAAAGTGGGATGAAGATGCTGCCAGGGAGGATGAGCTGACCATCGTTATTCAGGTGAGAGGAAAAGTCAGGTCAAGGCTTCAGGTGCCTGCTGACATTGACGATGCAAGCCTTGAAGCCATGGCTTTACAAGATGAGAATGCATTGAAATTTATCGACGGCAAAGCCATTAAAAAAATTATTGTGGTTAAGAAGAAACTTGTCAATATTGTTGTTTAAGGATACTATCCTCTCAAATTACTTGCTTAGGGTTCGGTAAAAAATAACTTGGACTTTCCAATTCGTAACTGCACCACATCTTCAGCCGATTTTATATATTCACACATCCTCACGTAGCCAGCTACGCTGCGGTTGTGAATATATAAAATCAACTGAACCTGTAGCACATTTACGACCGGAAAATGCCAATTTATTTTTTACCAAACCCTTATTTCGTTCTTATTTTCTTCAGGTACCCTTCAATCATTGCGGAGCAAACAGTTGAAAACAAAAAAACACTTTATCCCGTTTGTAATGATTCTCTTTTTTATACTGGCTTCATGCGGGTACTACAATCCTTATGTCTATTCCGGCCCTGACCGTATTTTATACATCACTACGTGGCCTAACCGGACAAATGAACTTTTACTCGACTCAAAAATTCATCAGTCTCTGGTTCGCTGGTATCAGAAATCAGGGAGTATTAAAGTTGTAAAACAAAAAGAAGGGGCGCACCTTATCCTGGCCGGTGAGATTATCTCAATTGATCTTCCCAGTCTCTCCTATGGTGCAGGGTATGATGCAACTGAAGTAAAGGTTCTGTTAACAGTTCGCTATATCTTAAAAGATATTGAAAGTGGTGAAGTACTCCTGGAAGTTGGAAATGAAACATGGACTGAAGAATATAATGTGGGGGCAAGCTCTTCTGAAAGTTCTGATAATGAGAAAGACGCTTTAGCAATCATCATTGACGACCTTTCAGAAAAAATTTACCTCAAAACGCTGACGATTCTCTCCAAACAACCTATTTGAGAGCAACAAAAAAAAGCATAAAAAAAGGCCGTTCCAACAGGAACGGCCTTTTTTTATTCATCAATTAAAAGCGTTTCCGTTTCACCCCAGCATCGTCTTTACCTTTGCAGCAATAGATTTACCGTCAAGTCCCTGACTGGCATAGAGATCAGCAGGCTTTCCCGAGCCACCATATTGTGCAACACCGGCACGCTGGAAATTAATGCCCTTTCCTGCCTCAGCAAGCACAGTGCCAACCATGCTTCCAAGCCCGGTATCAACGTGATGATCCTCAACAGTCAATATGACACCGCAGTCAGCAGCTTTTAAAACCGCTTCTTTGTCAATCGGAATCAGTGACCCCATATTGAGTACTGCAACGGAGTGTCCATCCTTCTTTAACATCTCCCATGCTTCCATCACTGCCGGTACCACTGCTCCATATGTAATAATGGTCGCCTCACTGCCAACACGCAACCAATCGCCGACTCCTGGCTGAAATGTATAGTCGGTATCAAAAAACACAGTCCCATCTTCTTTTGTAATCATACCCATTTTTGAGCGTCCCATGCCAACAAAAACATTTCCAGGCTCTGTTGCAATATATCTGATAATTCGATCTGTCTGATTCGAATCTGCTGGCATAAAAACAGAAGACCTGAAGTAATTCTGAAACAACCCCAGATAATCAATGCATTGGTGGGTAGGTCCATCTTCACCAACATCCAGCCCCACATGGGTAGCAACAACTTTCACCCCTGCATGGTTAAAGTCATTCAACCGGTTCTGATTATAGACCTCAGAAACAGCAAAAACCCCAAAAGTACTGAAAAATGTCACAAGGCCAAGACTGGACATACCTCCAGCCATGGTGGCTGCATGATGTTCCTGAATACCCGCTTCGATAAAAGCCCTGGGAGAATGTTTACGAAAGCCTCCCATTTTTACAGAGCCTTCAAGATCACAGGAAATACCTGCAATCTTCATAGTATCATCACTATTATTTGCTTCTGCAAGACTCTGCAGGGCATTTCCATAAGCAGAACGGTTGTCAAGCATAGTTCCTGCTTCATAGAGAATTGCGTCACCAGCCTCAATTTTCACATCCGGTGCAATGAATTGCTGAATGGTATCAGTAGAGACAGAATTTTCACGCAGTGTATTCCATTTATCAAATTCATCATCAACGCCGAGTTCCTGCATTGCTTTGCCAATGGATTCGCGATCAAGGGGTGAGCCATGATACTTATGCTTATTTTCCATAAAAGAAATCCCCTTACCCATGGTGGTACGCGATACAATGACAGTGGGAACCCCATCGTTTTTCTGGTAGGCTTTTGAAAATGTCTGAAAGTATGCATTACAATCATGCCCATTCTCAAGGTATTGCACATCCCAGTTATTTATGGAATAGAGGGATCGTACCGATTGCGGCATAACCTCTTCAGTGGTTCCACAAATTTGCAGATGATTTCTGTCCACAATAACAATAAGATTGTCAAGTTTGTATTTGGAGGCATAGCGAATGGCTTCAATAACCTGGCCTTTTTGCTGCTCGCCATCTCCCATGAACACAATAACCTTGTTGGGTCGATTCTGAATCTTAAACCCATGAGCAAGTCCTACAGCAGTGGAGAGCCCCTGACCTAGATTTCCTGTGTCCCATTCAACACCAGGAACAATACGTTCAACATGGCCGGGGAACCCGGAACCCGTACGACGAAAACCACTAAGGAAATCCTCTTCTGTGAAATATCCATATTCAGCCAAAGTGGAATAGACACCCGGAGAAACATGACCGATACTCATGATAACCCTGTCTCGCTCTTCCATATCCGGCTTACTGGAATCATGACGCATACAACCATAGGTAACGAGAAGATTGTCAAGTGTTGAAAGTGAACCGCCAGGATGTCCAGATCCTGCAAGGCTTGTTGATAAGAGGATATTTTTAGCACAGCGTACACGCATCTTCTTCAGTGTACTTAACTCCTCACTGGACAATTCATTGGATTGCATAGTAAGTTGCAGGGTCATTTGGATCTCCATGATATAATGGGTAGGCTGTCACGAAAATGACAGGAATAAAAAACAATTTTTCTTGTATAAAAGCCATTACTCTTAACCCGTTTTATAAAAAAAATCAGCAGTAAAAACATGGTAAGTGTTCACCAGCACCTCATCTTCGTCCATTTTTGTCTGCTTACTTATAACCGCATAAGCTACGCAGTCAAAAATGAACGAATATAAGGCACTGGTAAACACTTAGGGCTCGGTAAAAAATAACTTGGACTTTCCAATTCGTAACTGCACCACATCTTCAGCCGATTTTATATATTCACAATCCTCACGTAGCCAGCTACGCTGCGGTTGTGAATATATAAAATCGACTGAACCTGTAGCACATTTATGACCGGAAAATGCCAAGTTATTTTTTACCGAACCCTTACAGATCAAGATTTACAGTAAATGTTTATGGCTGGTGAGCGGATAAAAAATATGTTTACGATAGCAGGAAGAACTTTTGACTCACCTTTTGTTTTAGCTCCCCTGGCCGGCTACTCCGACCTTCCCTTTAGACTGCTTTGCCGTCAGTATGGTGCGGGTCTCGTTGTTTCTGAAATGATCAGCTGTCACGGGCTCAAGTACGGTCAGCAAAAAACAATTCACATGCTGGCCTCCAGTGCTGCCGAACAACCTGTTTCCTTTCAACTCTTTGGTGCTGAGCCGGATATCATGGGAGAGGCAGCTGCAATTTTAAATGATTTTTCCCCGACATTTATTGATATTAATATGGGATGTCCGGTACGAAAAGTTACCAAAAAAGGTGCGGGTTCTGCATTGATGAAAGACATCGGTCTTGCCGAAAAAATTCTTACCGCAGTTGTTGACAATTCAAAGGTGCCGGTAACAGTCAAGACACGCGCAGGCATAGACAGCCAACATATAACAGCAATAGATTTTGCAAAAATGAGTGAAAATGCCGGAGCTGCAGCCATCGCTATTCATGGCCGTACCTGGGCACAGGGATTTGCAGGCATTGCTGACTGGGAAATCGTCCGTAAAGTAAAAAAAGTTGTAAACATACCTGTCATAGGAAATGGAGATGTGGAAAGTTACGAACAGGGACTTTCCAGAATGAGTGAAAGCGGTTGCGATGGGATAATGATTGGACGGGCTGCCCTTGGTAACCCATGGGTTTTTCGACAAGAAGGACGACCGGAAAACCTTGCTCTTATCCTGCCTGCAGTCAAGGAGCACTTGAAACTCATGGAACAACACCTTGATACCGAGCGCCTGCTCGCCTATATAAGAAATCATATTGGACGCTACTTTTGTCACTTTGCCGGAAGCTCACAGATACGGAAATCCATCCATGGATGCAGCAGCTTTCAGGTATTGCAGGATTTTATCACCTCTCTCTCATAAAAAAGAAATAAAAAAAAACGGCAGGCCACAATAGGCCCACCGTTTTTTTTTAAAAAAGTATCAAATTTAAAGATTATTTTATCTCAATCTCTAATTGATTCACTCTCACAAACTATCTCCAAACCCACTCTGTTTTCAGATCAATCTTCTTTTCCTCTTCAAACCAGAGTACTTCATTACCATCCATTTCTCCAAAGGGAAGATATAAAACCTTAACAGTGACAACGAGCTCATCATTAATCAGCTCATGCCCTGTCTTTCCATCTTTTTCGACCATGGCATGAGGATAAGGAATCTCGAATCTCTCATGAACATGTTTCATTGGCGGCAGACTTGTTTCTGCGAGAAGTCCGCTTTTTTCATACGGTCCTCTACCCATTTCCTTGCCTTTACCCATACGACCAGGGTATGGCATATAGATTCTCTGATCATTATAAAGCTCTTCTCCATCCAGTGTTTTCGCGGTCACATCCAGGACCAGCCGGTTAGGAGTAGGTCAGCCATCCGGGATAACATGACCTGTCTTGTTGTAGAGATCTACATTGATAATTCCCATGGGTACCACGCCTTCTGCCTTGTTCTTCCTCCAGAACAGGGAACGGGCTTCCACTTTGACATCCAGAGCCATCTTGATCATGGTATCATCATTGTATGCCTGCATATCATGGCCAAGGCCGGATTTATGCATGTGGCATTCCTGACATGAGTCAGAACCACCATGGGCAACATAGGCATAGAGATAACTGCCGTACGCAGTGGCACACTGTGATGGATTATCCAATTCAAAATTGGGTCCAAGACCGTGGCACTGGCCACAGAAAATGGACTCGCCTAAAGCAGGAGCGACAGCCATTTTCGGGAAATTTTCATCTTCATGATCACCTTCCTGGGAACCATAAACAGTATCGGGCTGTGGATAACCGTCAGCCCATTTATGGATAATGGCCATCTTATTGTGGCAAACCATACAGCCGATATTGAGGCTGGCGATTGTCTCTTCTAACTCATCAGCCAGATCCTCGTCACCTTTTTTAGCGGCCTTCTGCCAATTGCGGATAGTTGCAACAATTTCTCTGGCAACATCATCAGTGGCCTCGTCAAGCTGAGGAAGATGACACTTGGCACACATCATCAGACTTTCTACTGTGATGTCCTTATCATCCTTCACGCCGGAATGAGGAAAAAGCTTTAATCCCTTGTCAATGGCAGTGAGAATAGTCGGTGCTGTTCTTGGTGTGCCTAAAACTGAATGGGAATGAAGTGAGCTTTCCCAATCATCATGGGCATCTTCATGACATTCCATACATTTACTCGAATCATAACGAGCTACAAGTTCCTTGATGGTCTTGGCCTTTGGCAGTGCTTTTGGTTCAGGACCGCCTGCACCTTGCACGCCGGATGCCCATAATGCCGTCATGGCAAATAGAGACAAGCCGATTTTCACTCCTTTTTTCATGTGTCCTCCTCTTAAAAAGTCCATAATATTGAACATGGTTCTTTTTACTATTAAACTAAACAGTTAATAGCGATTCCTCCAATAGGAAGCAATTTAGTCATAGGTTTGCCCTATCGTCAAGAAATTTATCAGGCATATGCTCTTTTATTCTATTATAAAGAACACATTTATTTTTTTAGGGATAGTAAAGCACTGTTACTGACTAACACCGGTGATGAACGGTAAGCCGGCATAAGTGCCTTGGTTGTATATTCAACCTCCTAACTTTAAAGCCTTTTTCGTTTTCTTGTTTTTTACACCCCTCAAGGGGGTACTGTAAAGAGTGACAGGAATTAGGGAGTAAGGCACTAACAGACATCATATATATAAAGATGCTTTAGTGCCTTACAGAATATTTTCTTGTTTTTTTTGAACATATTCTGATAAGGCACTTATCCAGTGAACTGAATTGTTTCCGGTTGAACCGGGTTAGTCCCTTACTCGTTAATTCCTGTCACTCTATTCTGTCCAGACACATCTGCTTAAATTGGCAGGTTCAACTAACCGGATACGTAGTCTGTCTG
>JAYEOK010000142.1:0-3259 GCA_034722915.1 Thermodesulfobacteriota bacterium
ATTGGCTGCTGCAGCAGGAAGGCATGCAGGGATACGTTAGTAAGCCATATGTATATATGAAACGATTGTTGGATTTATGTATGGCCGGAAGTTTGTTATTGTTGTTTTTTCCGGTTGGTTTGCTTGTCTCTCTCGCCATTAAATTTGACAGTAAAGGCCCTGTAATATTTTTGCAGGAAAGAGTTGGCTTGCATGGAAAACCATTTAATTGCTTGAAATTCCGCACTATGATATTGGAGGCAGAACAAAAAAGCGGGCCAATATGGTCCACGGAAAATGATATTCGTATTACCAGAATTGGAAAATTTCTTCGCAGGTCAAGATTAGACGAATTACCACAACTCTGGAACATTATTAAAGGGGAACTTTCCTTTGTGGGACCGCGGCCAATCCGCAAACATTTTGTTGATAAGATGAGTTCACAGATACCATTTTATGATATTCGTTTTAGTGTGCAACCCGGATTAAGTGGTTGGGCGCAAGCCCATAACATTTATGCTGTTCCAGATGGAGCCGGTGCACTGGAATATGAGTTGTTTTATATTCAGAATATGTCATTTTTCCTGGATATGTTTACCATTTTAAAAACGGCTAGATCAGTTTTTCAAGCTCAAGGAAAGTGAAGTTGGGTTTATGGTAGCTTTTCTTAAAAATAAAATGGTGATACTTTCATTTGTTTCATTTTTTCTTTGGGGGATGATGGCTCTCGTTTCCGTTAATCATCTTTTCCCTTTTTCTCGTAGTTTACAGTTGTCCTCCTCACATTTAGGCTACCTTGCCTGGACTGCCTTTGCCGTAACCAGCATTGTCCTTGGACACCGTTTCTGGAAAGAACTGTCCGCGGTATTCTGCCTTTTTTTTATGTTTGGTTATGGCGTTGGCCCCTTTATCGAACCACCTGGGGATCCACTGGATCACCTCAGAAACACCTATTCCACGTGTGGTAAGACATCCGGGGAGTTGGAGCGAACCAATAAGGGATTGTGGCAGTACAGTATGGTTGGCAATATAATTTGCCATGAACGACACTCTGTTGCTCCCAAAGATGTGTTGCGCAGAATTGACATTGCCAATGGGGTGTTTTGGGGAGCCGGTGCTTCAATTTTGTTCGTGGTGGGTATGCGTGCAGGTTTACCTGCCGGATGGGCATTATTGAGTGTCTGTCTTGCTTTTTTGTTCATGGGAAGCAATCGTTTCAGTTATTTCAGCTACTACAGCTTTGCGCCCAGCTTTTCATCAATGTGGATTTTCTGGCTTTGGATAGCTGCTTTTTTTTTCAAAAAGCAGAAACGCTATCTCTTGCCGGGTCTATTGGCAGCAGGATTGAGTCTACCCATCCTCAGCGTCAATCATATCCAGGAGACCATCTTTGTATCTCTGATCTGCGGGGTTTGGGCTTTTCTGTTTCTGCTTCGTGCGGTTGCGGCCCGTTTTTCAGGTGATCGTTCGATTTGGCACCATACCGGATGGTGGATGTTTCTTGGCGGCCTGTTTGCTGTTTTCTTTGTTTTGCCACAGTGGTCTGTCTTTCAGGAAGGATTAAGTCGCCTGTTCCTTCACGATTATTGGCAGGCAAACCAGGAAGCAGTGTTTAGCTGGCAAGGCATACATATTATGGGAAAGATCTGGGAGTATCGTATTCATGATACCCTTGGCTTTTTCGGCTTCTTGCCTGTTTTACTTATTCCATTGTTCATTTATCCAAAAGTGATTGGGAAAAACAGGGAAAATAAGTGGCAGATTCTGGTCCTTGGCCTGCTGCCTGTTTTTGTGTACTGCATCCCACTCATGAACTTTGTCTGGCTTGCAAATTGTGTCCATTTGCCCACCCATATCCGTTACTATTATCGGATGTGTTACAGTTCTTTGTTTTGGCTCCCTGTTACCCTGATTTTGTATAACCTTGGGTTGCACTTGCTGCATTGGTTGCCGTTGCATTCTTTGCGAAGTAGAAGGGTGATTAGTGGATTGTTTTTATCTTTTTGTTTAATCAGTTTTACGGTATTAAGTCAGATGCAGTCTGCACCGACCTATGGAAAGTTGGATTTTATGACCGTTAATTCAAGGAAGTGGTGGGATGCATGGCAGCCCATGATTGAAGAAGTTGTGACATGGGAAAATGAGGAAATTGAGACGGATTACATAACTGGCTATACGCTTCATGCTGTGTTTAATGTGCCGTTGAAACATAATCATTTTAACTTGTTGACCATGGATAGGATTCCAAGACGCAGTATAGAGAAAATGGTAAAAAACAGTGATGATGACCGTACGGGATGCCTGATTAATTTGCATGGTTTTTCCCCCACATGGGTTCCACAGGTGACAGGGCATTGGGCAGCGGATCTGTCACAACCCCGTCTTTTGTATGAGGTTGACACTGCAGAAGGTACAAGTGTATTCAAATATTTGCAGGAAAACAGCCTTGGATCATGTTATGTTTTTTTCTGATTGATGATAGAAAAAATATAAAGGATCAAGATGATTTTCTTCACTTTAATCACAAGAATATCGTAAATATAAAGGTATTGTCACAATGAACCGGAATGAACAGGATAATGAAATATCCTCACAGATGTATCAGCGATATGCTCCCATGGCAGATGAGATAGATCTACTTGATATCTGGAGAATTCTGGTGGCCCAGAAGTGGTTGATATTTGGAATAACTGTTTTTTGTACAACGCTGGCAGTTGGGGCGGCTCTGTTGTTACCAAGGGCATACAGGGCAGAAGTGAGCTTGCTTCCCCCATTGGCAGAAACAATAGAACAGTTGAATGTGCCTAATATTGAAGAAAGTTCTGGGTTTTATTTTTTTAAAGTAGACAGTCAGGAATTATATCATGGGTTAATCGAAAACCTTCAGAGCAACTGGTTGCAGAGAAAGTTCTTTGATGATAACGAATTAGCTCCTTTGCTGTCAAAAAAGAATGATAATAGATCGGTAGATATCATCTTTAAAGAAGAGTTCAGTAAGAAATTGCTTGTCGGAGGAATCAATAATAAGAGGGAGAGTGGATTTGTAACTGTAACCCTTGAGGGACAGCGTCCTGAACAGATTGCTGGCTGGTTGAATAAATTTGTTCAGCTTGCAGATAAGAAAACCATTGTAGCACAAACCCGGTCATTTGCCATGAAGGCCCAACGGGTAAAAGACAGTGTCGCAGAGAGAATGTCAAGCCTGAGATCTGTTGAAAAAGCAAGGCGTTTTGACCTGATAGCCAGGCTGGATGAAGCCGTTGTTGTGGCAGAAAAATTA
>JAYEOK010000143.1:0-1876 GCA_034722915.1 Thermodesulfobacteriota bacterium
ACAGACTCTGCAGCTTGAGTTTGTGAATTTCAAATCACAGTTTGATTAATTTCAATGCTTGATCACCTTCTTATACAAGGACAATCTTTCGGTAGGACAAGTTGTATTTCCGCTGGTAAGACGTCAAAACGAATATGGTCAACCAGGAACGGCTCTCCATCAAGATTGATAGATCTAGTTTCCTGCGGCCAGGCTTCTATCCATTTAGTACGGAACCGTTTAATGTATTTCCCCGGGAAAGATGGATCGAGGACCTCCTGAATAACCTGAGTAAGCTCTGTAACGGGAAATGCAAATATGATCATAACATCTAACAAACCGTCATTAATATAAGCATCAGGCGCGAGTATCTTTCCTCCGCCCGCTTGTCTGCCATTGCAGACAGCACCCATAACTGTGGAGCCCTCCAGTTCTATCCCCTCTGCCAATAGACGTCCTTGATTATAGATAAAAGTGAGTGATTTAACAACAGCCGAAAGAGCATAAGCGCCTCCTCCAAGAACATTTTTTAATTGGGCTGGAGTGTCAGCTGAGACTTGAGCCCAAAAACCGCCAGAGGCAACATTGATAAAATATCTATCGTTAGCCCGCACAATATCTACAGCCCTGGTCGTACCGTAGACAGCCAGCCGAAGCGCGCCCAACGGATCCAGTGGAATATTGCAGGATGTTGCAAAATCGTTAGCAGTACCAAGTGGCAGAATTGCTAATTCCGGACGTTTATTGCTTTCAAGTTTGGCAATACCATTCACAATTTCATTCAGCGTACCATCGCCACCAGCGGCAACAATACGCTGGATACCCTCCTGGCTGGCTTCCTTTACTAATCGCTCCCCATCCCCATGCTCCCAGGTGACACGAACCTCAATGCCGGATGATTCCTGGCGCAAGATTGAAATAGCAGACCGAACTTCGTTCAAACCTGCTTTTTTTCCATTTAATATAATTCGTATCATCATCTATTGTTTAAATCCCAGTTCTAACTTCATAATTATTGCAGGTAGAGACTTTTTAATATTTTATCTCGCCAATTTTGTTTCTGGTTCAGAAGAATAACAAAGGGATCAACTTCCTTCCCTTTTAGAAAGTATCCAGCATAACAAAAGACACCAGACTTTCTAAGTGTCCCTGATTTCATTCGCACCCCATATTTCAATGGGATGAGCGATGCATATGGCTTAAACTTTTCTAAGACCGAAATCATGGCCTCCGAGCTGATACGATTTTGGGGAGATAACCCGGACCCTTCCACCATAACAATCTGTCTATCATCCAGCTTGAGAGTATTGTGGATGAAATTATCCATTGCCTCCCTGCTTTTTTCCCATTTCGCAGGCAATCCATATGCGGCAACCCCTATAGCAAGATACAGTTGATTTGCCATAAAGTTGCTCGACGACAGCAGGCAGGATGTAACGAGATCAGTCACCGTTTCCTCAGCAATATAATTCACAAGAAGTTTAGTGTCTGGTGCAACGCGGTCATTCTTTATTTCTCCTGTAACCTTAATTCCGTGTTGTTCAAGAAGGCTTTGAAAAAGCTGCCCACTGTAAAGGAGGCTATTCGAGAGAGAACTTCTATCAGGAAAAGAATTTATATTCACCCGGTGATTTCCGGTCGTGAGTTCCTTGCCGATTTGTCCCATAAGTGGCAGATAAGGAGTTTGTGGTTCTGCAGATTGTACTTTTGCCTTATGAACAACCGTAAGTGGCAGGCTGTTGAAATTCACTCCCAGGGCCGCACATTGAGCATCGTACGGATTCTTTGAGTTTTCAGAACCTGCCGTGCCTGTTTCAAGAGCAAAGGCAGAGTCGTCCAGTATGATATCCTCTATTTCGCTGATACCCTGTCCGGCTATAATTTGTGCAATAGCACT
>JAYEOK010000143.1:1976-3254 GCA_034722915.1 Thermodesulfobacteriota bacterium
CATGTTTCAGGAGCAGGGATAATTCCTTCAGTTCTGGCAAAGAGCACACCGGCCTCAAAGCATTCCATCTGGTGAACCTTGACAGGATCAATGATCTTCTCACGAACCATTGCCGAAACAATGGGGGCCATGCCGTGATAGCGCAGTCCACCGGCATGGATTCCAGGAGGAATAAAATCATGTCCCAGGGTGTACATGTTCAGAAGCGGAGTGGTTTGGGCAACGTCACCAAAGTCGTAGGCCAGTTGCCCCATGGTCAGTGTCGGGCAGGAAGCAGGTTCAACACCAACGAAACGGATTTTTTTGCCATCAAGATAATCAGGCACATATGGGGCAGCAAGTCCTGCAAAATTTGACCCGCCGCCACAGCAACCGACTAAAACATCAGGATAATCGCCGGCAATTTCCATCTGCTTCCTTGCCTCAAGACCGATGATGGACTGATGCAGAATAACATGGTTCAGGACTGAACCAAGGGCATAGTTAGTATCATCACGGCTCGCTGCATCTTCTATGGCCTCGGAGATTGCAATGCCGAGTGACCCCGCAGTGTCCGGGTATTCCTCACGGATCTGGCGGCCAATATGTGTCTCTACACTTGGACTTGCCACAATGGAGGCGCCAAAGGTGTTCATCATGGATTTACGGTATGGTTTCTGGTCAAAAGAAACACGAACCATATATACCATACACTCCAGGCCAAACTTTTGAGTGGCAAAGGAAAGAGCACTTCCCCACTGTCCGGCACCGGTCTCGGTGGCCAGTCGTTTGATACCTTCTTTGGCATTATAATAGGCCTGGGGAACAGCAGAGTTTGGTTTGTGCGATCCAACTGGTGACACGCCTTCGTTCTTGAAATAAATTTTGGCCTTGGTTCCCAATGCCTGTTCAAGACCTCTGGCACGAACGAGAGGTGAAGGACGCCAGATTTTCAGGACATCGAGTACTTCTTCTGGAATATCAATGAACCGTTCCCCGGACATCTCCTGCTCAAGCAGAGCCATTGGAAAAATAGCACCAAGTTTTTCAGGCCCCATTGGTTCTTTTGTTTCAGGATCGAGAGGTGGCAGCAGGCCATTTGGAATATCAGGACCCACATTATACCATTGGGTGGGCATCTCGTCATCGCGCAGCACGATTTTTTTTGTCGTCATGGTGTTTCTCCTTTTTAAGATTACATAAAAATATCTATTATTCGGATACTAGTGATACATTTCTACCACAGAGGTGCAGGTAGAAGCAACAGGATTTCCTACAGCTCTTTCCAGCCGGTTTTCA
>JAYEOK010000144.1:0-3214 GCA_034722915.1 Thermodesulfobacteriota bacterium
TTCATTTTTTACGAAGCTTAAAAAAATGAATATCGAATATCGAACAAGGAATATCGAATATCGATCGGAATAAAAGACGACGGATCAAGGGCTCTTCCCCTTCTGCGGTTCGACATTCCTTGTTCGATATTCGATATTTTCTTTTTAAAACCCGCCCGCAGGGCGATAAGTTCAACAAATTAATGTACCCCAAGGGCATTTCCTCCGGGGCATATTTTTTTCCGTCTTCTGTGTTGCTCGTTGCTCACGTAACCCGTTATGCTCCCGCCTCGCGCCTTGAATACGAAAAAAACTCCTATTAATTTTTGTTCAAGTTATTTATCTCCCGTTCCTAAGTGAGGCCGGCACTCTTTTCAGTACCCCCTCGAGGGGGTATAAGTGCCTTGTTGCTGTTTGCTGACTTTGAACTTATTCAACGCTCATATTTTGCTTTTTTTATGCCCCCTGCCACTCAAAACCTGCACAATCTGTCCATTGCTGTCACCAGCACTGGAAACAACAGGATTCTTCATGAAAAAGCGTCAAAACTTGCCGATGCACTGCACATAAGTCAGATTCCCCAGACAGAACAGGAAAATTACAATCTGCTCCTAGTATATACGGAAAAAGGCTTACAAATTCAACTGAAAGAAGACAAGAATAAGAAGAGTCCTGCAACTCTTCGGGTTGATTTTCTCTCAGATTCTCTCAGCTATCGCAGACAGCATGGGGGTGGAATTAAACAGGCCCTGGCAAAAGCTGTTGGCATAAAACCGGGAATAAGACCTTCTATCCTGGATGCAACAGCAGGTCTTGGCAAAGACAGCTTCCTTCTGGCCTCACTGGGCTGCAAGGTAGTCATGATAGAACGTTCCCCCCTGCTTGCAGCTCTTTTAAACGATGGCCTGGAACGTGCTGCAATGTCCGAAAAACTCGCACCGAGTATTATCAACAGACTTTCTCTTTTGCAGGGTGATGCACCTGCAATCATAGATGAAAACAAAAATACTCAGGAAGAAAAACCAGACACCATCTATCTCGACCCCATGTATCCCCATAGTCGTAAATCCGCACTGAACAAACAGGACATGCGAATCATTCGTGAGCTTGTGGGAGATGACACAGATGCAGACAGACTATTGCAGTCAGCACTGCTTTATGCGACAAAACGTGTGGTTGTTAAACGCCCGAAAGGTGCATCCTTACTGAATGATCAATCGCCCAGCCATGTGATTAAAATGAAAAACAGCCGTTATGATGTATACATGATTTAAGTAAGTATTCACTAACACCGGTAAACGGTAAGTGAGGCCGGCACTCTTTTCAGTACCCCCTTGAGGGGTATAAGTGCCTCGAAGGTCGCTCTTCGTTTGCTATCTGGTTGTACTTGTAACTTATTCATTTTAAAATAGTCTCAAGTTTTCTTGTTTTTTATTACAGCTTTTCAGGAGTAAGGCACTAATGTAGTGGTAAACACTTACAGATCAAGATTTACTACAGTAAATTGTATGGCTAGGAGCCTGTCCGAGAATGCCCTTTCTCCTCAACTCTTCGTTATTTTGAAAAAATAATGCTCGGAATATTAACTATATGCCTGTGCTTATTTTTTCAAAATGCCTCGATTTGAGAAGAAATGCCTATTCTCGGACAAGCTCCTAGTGAACGGTCACTCATCATCGTCAAGCCCGGCTCTTGCTACATAGAGGAGTAAATGCTCACGGTAGGTTCCAAAACGGCGTGACAGCGGGCTCCTGTACAAAAACTCCTGATTATCATTGAATTTTTTCCGCACTTCTTTGGCGCTCATCCCCTGGCTGACATCATAATCCAGGACTGGATAGAGAATCGATGAATTCTCGCGTCCCCAGATCCTGCTGATGAAAAACTTTTCAGGTTCCCTGTGTATCTGTGAGCCGCCGGTCAACACAAATGTTCCGGAACTCAAGGCGTGTATGTTTTCCCTGTTGCGGTCTATGAACGTCAGGGTTTGTTGAAGCTCTTCTCTTGTTTCTGAGGGAAAGCCAAAAAGAAAAAACACCAGGTTGTGTATTCCAGCTGCGGTGGAGTTCGCAAGGACTTTCTCAACTTCATGAATGTCTGTCCCCTTGCTCATAAGTTCCAGTATCCTCTGGCTGGCTGCCTCCACTCCCCACTGAAGAACCCGGCAGCCTGAACGTTGGATCAATTGGCAGAGATCGGTTGTAAAATCTTTTACCGGCTTTGCATAAGCACCATAATCTATTTCAAGCCCCTCATCGAGTATCTGTCCGGCCAGCTTTTTAAACCGCTGAGGTGGGATCATCTCATCATAAAAATAGAAGCTGCTGCAGCCATATTGTTTTTGCAGAAATTTAATCTCCTCAACACATATTTCAATGCTGCGACTACGGTAGCGGAGGTAACTGTGATGATGGGTGCAGAAGGTACATTTCCCCCAGGGGCAACCGCGTGAGGTCATAAGAGGGAGTATCGGTTCCGGAGTCAGATACTTATCCAGTTTAAACTGAGAAAAATCAGGATACGGAAGGGTTTCGATTTCAACCATACCCGGCGAGTTGCTCTGTAATTCGTTGTCGCTGAAATAGATCAAATTGGGGACACCGGCCAAATCAGCAGCATTTTCAGCCTGACAGAGATGGTGTAAACCGAGTTCCCCTTCACCAGGTATCAGGTAATCCCAGAACTCTTTTAAAAAAATTTCAGGAGAACCTGGTTTTGCAGGTGTAAATGGTGTTGTTAAGAGTTTCTCCGGCTCTGCCATAACGCTGACCAAAGCTCCTCCAACTACTATTTTCGTTTTGCTTTGTTTTTTGATCAGTTTGGCAAGCAAAGCGGCAAAAACAACCTGATGTTGATACAAAACAGACAACCCGACCAGATCCGGTTTGTTTGCCAGCACTGGATGGATCAAATTTTCAAAAAAAGCCTCTATTCTTTCAGGGATGCTTTGACCGGCCAGTGCTTTTCCCGCCATGTCCGCCATAAAAGCATTAAAAATATTCTCAAAACTTAGAAAAAGAGTGGCCCAGTAATGATATTCCTTTATCGTGGATTGATTTGGCTGCCAGTTTCTAAAAAACGAGACGGCCTGGTCAAGATTACGGGCGGTTGTCTTTTCATCCCATTTATACAGGCGAATACCAAAGCTCCCGTCTCTAATAATCTCAAAACTGTTCAAATAATAATCGAGACTGAGATCAAAGACGGAAACCTCTACATCCGGTATCTTCTTTTG